>NZ_JBVPVA010000258.1:0-7325 GCF_055612215.1 Actinomycetospora sp.
GCGGCGGCCCTTGACGAACGTGACGAAGGTGAAGGGCACGACGGCGGCGCCGAGCAGGATCGCGGACGGCACGAAGTTCGGGTTCTCGGTCTTCACCATGGTGCGCTCGTCGAGCAGGAACAGGGCGATACCGACCACGAGCACGAGCACCCACGCGTGGCGGACCAGACGACGGTTCATGGCAGAGGCACCTCTCTCGCATCTGCGCGATGCGACGGCTCAGTGGGCGGGGACGGGACTCGTGGTGTGCGGCGTCAGGTACCCGCGGCCCCACCGCTCGGCGAGCGCGGAGACCCAGGTGAGTACCCCCTCCGGGTCGGTGGGTGGGCTGTCGACGATCACCAGCTCGTCGATGCCGAGGTCGGCGAGCGCGGTGAGGTCACCGACCTGCGGCTCGCGCAGGGCCACGGCACACCGCAGCCCGGTGGCGTCACGTCCGGCCTCTCGGCACGCGCGGCGGAGGACGGCGAGCCGGTCGGCGACCTCGGCCGTCCCGTCGAGGTTGAACCCGTACCACCCGTCGCCCCAGGCCGCGACGCGCTCCAGCGCGGCGTCGGAGTTGCCGCCCAGCACCACCGGGACGCGCCGGTCGCGCAGAGGCTTCGGGTTGCTCCGGACCGACGAGAAGCGCACGAACTCGCCGTCGAACGAGGCCACGTCCTCGCCCCACAGCGTGCGCATGGCGGCGACGTACTCCGCGGTGCGCGCCGCCCGCCGCGCGAACGGCACGCCGAGGGCGTCGAACTCGTCGCGCGACCACCCCACCCCGACTCCGAGTGTCAGGCGCCCTCCGCAGAGCGCGTCGAGCGTGGCGGCCTGCTTGGCGACCAGGACCGGATTGTGCTCGGGGAGCAACAACACCCCGGTGGCGAGACCGATCCTCGACGTGGCGGCCGCGGCGAAGCTGAGGCCAATCATCGGGTCGTTCCAGTCCGCCGTCGGGGGGACAGCGATCTGCCCGTCGGGGGCGTACGGATAACGCGACGAGGACTGGTCGACCATGACGACGTGCTCACCGGACCACAGGGTGGTGAAGCCGAGCGTCTCCGCGGCCCCGGCCACCGCGTCGATGACGTCGCGGCGGGCGCCGGCACCGATCCCGAGAGCGTGCAGACCGAGGTGCATTCGCCGATCGTCCTTCTTGATGGGTTGTCGAGCCAGGTCCTCGCGGGCTCCGAGGGGCGCAGACCGGGACGCCGCTGGGCGGGCGAAGGGATCACCGAGGTGGTGGCCTCCGAGGAGTCATGGTCGAGCGTCGTCGAGTCCGGCCGATCGGCACCTGGTCGAAATGGACAGTCGCCGCGCCGCAGGAGCAGCGTTGACTAGGTCGGGACGAGCTGTCCGACACCCATGGGTCGGTCGTTACCAGGACGACGTCACGCCGGCGAGGCACCCGACCAGACGACGGAGCTGCCATGAACTACTCCGATCCGAGCGGACCGAACGGGAGTACCGAGACGCTCGATCGTCCGCGGGAGCGCCCCGGGCCGGGACGGCTGCTGGCCTTCAGCGACGGAGTGGTGGCGATCGCGATCACCCTGCTCGTGCTCCCCCTCGTCGACCTAGTGCCTCGATCCGCGGCGGCCGGGCGATCGAGCTGGGAGGTGATCAGCGAGAACCTCGTGCCGATCGGTGGCTTCGTCCTGAGCTTCGCCGTCATCGGAAGCTTCTGGGCAGCACACCACCGCCTCTTCGGGTTCGCCGAGCAAACCAGCCCCACCCTGATCCGGTGGAACACCGTGTGGCTGTTCACCATCGCGGTGCTGCCCTTCTCCACCGAGATGGTCGGCACCTTCCGGGACGACCCGTTCACCCTGCGCTTCTACGTCGGCTCGCTGCTGGCGAGCAGCGTCCTGCTCGCCGTCCTGACGTTGCTCGTCGGTCGCACACTTCCCCGAGCAGCTCGGCCTGCAGTGCGCCATGCCGCCGCAGCCGGTACCTCCGGTGCCCTGCTCGTGGCATTCGTCGTGACGCTCGTGGTTCCGTCATGGGGGTACTGGCCGTTGCTGCTCCTCCTGACGACGCCGCTCCTGGGAAGGCTCGTGGCCCCGGTGATCGATCGTCAGCTGTGAGGTTCTCGGAACGGCGGCGAACGCTCCACCACGGTGTGAGTGGTCCATGCCGTGCGTCGGTGTGAGCGAGATCGAGCCGGCTCCGCCGCCGCACGAAGCTCCTACGCGAACTGCTGGCGCTTCCCGGTGACGGCTTCCTCCTGATCGCGAGTGTGGTTAGCCTGATCGGTCATCGCCTGCGAGGGGCGGCCCGGTCGCCCGTCGATGTTCAGATGTGCGCCGAGGTGTGGCCTGTGCGATGGCCGAGGGGGACGGTCGAGGTCCTGGAGACCGCGATGGACGCGGCTCGGGCCGGGACGCCCACCGTCGTGCCGATCGAGGGCGAGCCGGGCCTCGGGAAGACGACCCTGCTCGGTGAGACGGCGAACCGCCTGGAGGACTTCCAGGTCCTGCGGGGTTTCGGTGAGGAGTACGCCCAGGACGAGCGGTTCCAGCTGCTGCAGCAGTGGCGGGTGCTGGCCGACGGCGACGCGACGCCGCCACACGCGGTGGCCGCGTCGCGGCTGCTCGCCCGGTACCTCGAGCCCGTGCAACGTCGCGGGCCGGTGGCGCTGCTCATCGACGACCTGCAGTGGATCGACCCCGAGTCCGTCGACACCGTCGCAGCTCTGTTCCACCGGGCCGCGGGCGACCGGCTGCTCGTTGTGGCCGCGCACCGCCCACTGGGCCGGCGCCACCCCGCGTGGCGGACGCTCGCCGACGCGCCGAGCACCGCCACAGTGCGTCTGACGGGGCTGGACCACGAGGCCGCGGCCGAGTTGGTGACCGAGTTGGCCCCCGACGCGCCGAAGGGGCTCGCGGAGCAGTTGCGGGTCCACACCGAGGGGAATCCGCTGTATCTGCGCGCACTGCTGCGCGAGCACTCGTCGCGGGAACTGACGGCGTTGGCCGCGCGCGGCGAGCTGCCCGCCCCGGCCGATCTGGTCGCGACGGTCGCCGCCCGGCTGACGAAGCTGTCACCGGACGCCGCCCGGATGCTCTACGGCCTCGCCGTACTCGGCGATGCGTGGACCGACATCCCGACGGCCGCGGCGGTCAGCGACGTCTCGGACGGGAGCACCGTCGTCGGTGTGCTCCGCGAGCAGGGACTGGTCCGGCTCGACCGGACCGCGACACTCCCGCAGGTCCGCATCTCCCACGCCCTGATCCGGGCGGCGGTGTACGAGGTCGTCCCGGGCTCCCTGCGCAGCCGATTGCACCGCGCCGCGGCCGCCCGGGTCACCGACGCGGGCGCCCGGCTGCGGCACCGTTTCGCGGCGACCGCGGAGGCGGACGAGAGCCTCGCGAGCGACCTGGAACGGTACGCCGACGCGCTGCACACAGACCGCCGCTACCGCGAGGCCGTCGAGTTCCGGCGACGGGCCACCGGCGCCTCCGCGGACGCCGGCGAGCGCGAACGCCGCCGCCTCGACGCCGACTTCGAGGCCGCCCTCGCCGAAGACTACGACGAGGTGTCCTTCGGTGATCCGCAGAGCCCAGCGGAGCTCCTGGTCGAGGCGATGCGGCTGACCACCGACAAGCAGTGGCTGCGGGCCGCTCGGCTCCTCGACCGGCTCTACCCCGACCACCTCGCCGACCTCGACCCCGTGAACCGCTACCGGGCACGCGTGCTGCGCGGGTGGACCACCATCGCGGCCGGCCGTCCCACACGCGACGCGGTGGAGCCGCTGCGGGCCGCCGCGGCGTCGCCGGTGCGCGACGACGCCCTGCACGGGCTGTTCACCTTCGCCTACGGGCAGGCCATGCAGGCCGTGACAGACCGGCGCGACGAGCTGTGGGGCTTCCACGAGATCATGGCCACCGACCGCGCTGCGCTCGCGGGTTCGCCCGAGGGGCTGGTGCAGCTGGCCTATCGAGGATCCTCCTATGCGCTCACCGGCTCACCGAGCAAGGCGATCGGCGACCTGTCGGTGGTCACCGCGCGCATCGACGAC
The DNA here is from genome assembly GCF_055612215.1 of Actinomycetospora sp. Taxonomy (NCBI): domain Bacteria; kingdom Bacillati; phylum Actinomycetota; class Actinomycetes; order Pseudonocardiales; family Pseudonocardiaceae; genus Actinomycetospora; species Actinomycetospora sp. Next base: position 4,007 of record NZ_JBVPVA010000258.1, read on the forward strand.
GGCACGATGGCCCTCGGCGACGGCGCGTTCCACGCACTGCTGGGGTTCGCCTACTGGTTCGCCGGGCAGTGGCAGCGAGCCTCCATCAACATCGACCTGGCCCGGGCCATACCCCGCGGCGAAGCCCATCCGGTCGTGCTCGCGACGGCACCGCTGGCCGCGGTCGTGGCCGGCGACGGTCTCGCGGAGAGCCTCGCCAGGAGCCGGGAGGCGCGCCTGGCCGGGCCGCTGCCCTCGGCGCTGCAGGCCGGCGATATCGCCGAGGTGGCCGCGCTGGCCTACGCCGGCACACCGGCGCAACGGCGGCAGTGGCGCGACCAGCGCATCGCCGACTTCGGGGACCCGAGCACGCAGAGCCGCGGCGTCGTGCCCTATCTCTGGCTGCTGGCAATGGGGCTCGGCGCCGCCTGGGCGGGCGACGCCGAGGCCACCGACGCGTGGGCCGACGCGCTCGGGGAGCTGCGCCGCGGCCCGTGGCGACGGGGAGCCATCACCTGGTTGCGGGCCCTGGCCCGAGGGGCGCGTGACCCGTCCGGCGCCGGTCTCGCCGCTTCGCTCACCGACGCCGCCCGCGAGGGTCTCGCGGACCTCGCGAGCTTCGAGGCGCTGATCTGGGTCGACGCCGCCGACGCCGCCGCTCGCGAGGGAGGCCCGACGGCCGCCGCGACCCGGGCCCGCGCGTCGGCCGCGCTGAACGCCCTCGACGGCGGGCGCTCTGGAGCGGCGCTGCTTCCCCCCGGGGACACCACGACCGACCCGCTCGCGAGGCTCTCGGAGCGGGAGCGGGAGGTGGTGGCCCTCCTGCTGGAGGGGCTGAGCTACACCCAGATCGCCGAGGAACTGTTCGTCACCCGCAGCACCGTCGCCCATCACCTGTCGAACACCTACGCCAAGACCGGCACGACGACCCGGCACGAGCTGACCCGGCTGGTCCGCGGCCGCTGAACTGTCCATTCCGACCAGTCGCACACGTCGTGGTCCGGTCGATGCTCGAGAACGTGAACCCGTTCAAGATCGCCATCGGATTCGTTCCGCTGGTCCTGTTCTCCGTGCTCGCCGGATTGGTCCCGGTGGGCTGGGCGGCAACCGTCGGCCTGGTCGCCGCCCTGGTCGTGACCGCGATGACCGCGCGGGGCGGCCTCAAGCTGCTGCCGGTGACGCAGAGCGTGATCCTGCTGGTCGTCGCAGTCCTCGGCTTCCTCGCAAGTCCGCCCGTCGACGACCTGCTCAAGCTCTACGGCCGCGGCGTCGCCTCGCTGTTGCTCGGTCTGGTCATCGTGGCCACCGCGACGTCGATGCCGTTCACCGCGCAGTTCGCGCGGGCGATGGCGCCGGCCTCGGAGTGGCACAGCCCCGCGTTCCTCGAGATCAACCGCCGTATCAGTCTCGCCTGGGGCTACGCGGTTCTGGTGCTCGGGGCCTGCCACCTGGTGTCGGCCTACCTCGAGGTGGCGCACGTCCACCCGGTGATCCGGCTTCTCGTGGCCTGGGTCGTGCCGATCCTCGCGCTGCTGCGCGTCATCGCCTACACCCGCCGCGTCGCCGACCGAGCCGGCGAGCACGCCCCCCAGCACGAAAGGAACTGATCGTGACCACCATGAGCGAGTCAACCGGTTCCGCCCGGACCGTCGATCAACTCGACCATCGCGGCACGACCTCGCACGAGGTCTACACCGCCGGGTTCTACGACGACGACTGGGACTTCAGCGTCCGCACGCTGCTGGGCAAGGCCACCCGCGGCGGCGCCGACATCGGCGAGGTCCTGGCCACCATCGCCCCGATCAGGCCCAACGACCACGACGGCTGGTTCACCGCCTGGGTGGCGCTCGGAGACCGCATCGCCGCCGTCGCGGACGCCAGCGCCCGGCGCGGGCACCGGGTCAGCGCCGCCCGGGCGTACCTGCGCGCGGCCAACTACTACGCCGTCGCGGTCAACGCGGTCTCTGCGCTCGCCGACGACGAGGCGCTGCTGCCGACCTTCCGCCGCCACCGGGCCATGTGGGACGGATTCCTGGCCACCACCGACCGGCCGGTCGAGCGCCTCGACATCCCCTACGAAGGCGCCAGCATGCCCGGCTGGATCTTCCGCCCGGACGCCTCCGACGCGGCGCGACCGACGCTGGTCATGAACCTCGGCAGCGACGAAGCCATCACCGGCGTGTGGGCCGAGGGCGCCGAGGGCGCCCTGGAGCGGGGCTACAACGTCGTGGTCTTCGAGGGGCCCGGACAGCAGTCGATGCTCTTCGAGCGCGGCATCCCGTTCCGGCCTGACTGGGAGAAGGTCATCACCCCGGTCGTCGACCTCCTGCTCGCCCGCGAGGACGTCGACGCCGACCGGCTCTGCCTCTACGGCGTGAGCCAAGCGGGGTACTGGGTGCCCCGGGCCCTCGCGTTCGAGCACCGCTTCGCCGCCGCGATTGCCGACGGCGGGGTCGTCGACGTATACCGGTCGTGGGCGCAGTACATCCCCCACCGGCTGCTCGCCACCTACGAGAAGGGCGAAAAGGAGCGGTTCGACAAGGAGATGGCGCTGGCGTTCCACCTCCCCGGGACCCACACCGGGAAGCTGCGCTGGGAGTTCCGCTCCCGTCCCTACGGAGTGTCCAGCTATTCCGCCGGGCTCGACGCCGTGGCGCGGTACAACCTCCGCGACGTCGCCGGACAGATCACCACCCCGCTCTATGTCATAGACGCCGACGGCGACCAGTTCTTCGCCGGTCAACCCGCCGAGCTCGCATCGTTGGTCCCGACCGCGACCCACGCCCGCTTCACCCAGGAGGAAGGCGCCAGCTACCACTGCCAGCCCCTGGCCCGCGAGCTCACCGAACAGCGCATGTTCGACTGGATGGACGAACAGATCTCGGCCAGGGCCTGAGCGGGCCCGGGCGTGACGGACCGGCCGCGCCTGGTGACGTGGACGATGGGCAGCCGGTCGCGGCGCGCCGCCCAGCGGGTGTGGGCCGTGGCGTGCTCGGCGGGAGCGACGGCCGGCGTTGACGACGGCGAGTGCGCGATCCGCGACCGGCGGCGTCGGCGTCGGCGTCCGTCGGGTCAGGACAAGGGCGGATCGGGGTCGATCCCCCGGATCCGCAACGCGGCCTCGATCTCCGTACAGACGACGCGTACGACCTCGGCCCGGGCCCAGCGCTTGTCCTCGCCCGCGACGACGTGCCAGGCGCCGGCGGGTGACTCGGTGCGGCGCAGCATCTCCTCCACCGCTACCTCGTAGGCGGGCCTGCGGTCGCGGTTGCGCCAGTCCTCGGCGGTGAGCTTCCAGCCGCGGTAGGGATCCCGGGCCCGTGCCTCGAAGCGGCGGAGC
>NZ_JBVPVA010000305.1:0-1720 GCF_055612215.1 Actinomycetospora sp.
GTCGCAGTTCTGGATCGACCTCGCCGAGTCCTTCTTCGGCGCCAACCGGGAGGGCAGCTCCGTCTCCGAGGGCGCCAAGCGCGACTTCTGGCGCCAGGGGATGAACGTCAACCTCGCGGCCGCCTACGACTGCATCAAGGCTTTCTCGGAGACCGACTTCACCGAGGACCTCAAGGCGCTCCAGGTGCCGATCATGGTGGCCCAGGGCGACGACGACCAGATCGTGCCGATCGGTGACGCCGCGTACAAGACGATCGAGCTCGTCCGGGACGGCACGCTCAAGGTCTACCCGGGGTCGCCGCACGGCATCTACGGCGACTACCAGGCCCAGCTCGACCAGGACATCCTCGACTTCATCAAGCAGTAGGCCCTCCGCCCTCGGCGTCCGCGGGAGGACTCCCGCGGGCGCCGGGGCGCGTGGTCAGTGCTCGGTGGCCCGGATCGCCTCCCGCACGACGTCGGCGGCCTCCTTCGGGTGGGACAGCATCACCAGGTGGGACGAGTCGATCTCGGTGACGGTGCTCCCGGCGCGCTCGTAGCCGAAGCGCTCGACGTCGGGGTTGATCGTCCGGTCCGAGGTCGACACGACGCCCCAGGACGGCTTCGACCGCCACGCCGCTGCCGAGGCGGGTTCCCCGAAGGCGGCCGCGGCCAGGGGGCGCTGCGCGACCGCGAGCACCCGGGTGATCTCGGGGTCGACGTCGGCGGCGAAGACGTCGTGGACCTTCGCCGGATCGACGGAGACGTCCACCCCGGTGCCGCCGTCGGGCAGCGGGAACTCGGTCTGCACCAGCGCGGTGGCGAGCGAGGAGTCGGGGAACCGGCCCTGCAGCTCGCCGAGGCTCTCGCCCTCCTCGAGGGCGTAGCCGGCGAGGTAGACCAGGGCGCGGACGTTGTCCTCCGTTCCGGCCACCGTGATCACGGCGCAGCCGTAGGAGTGCCCGACCAGCACCACGTCGCCCGGGATCTGGCGCACGACGGAGGCGATGTAGGCGGCGTCGCCGTTGAGCGAGCGGTTGGGAACGGCGGGGGCGACGACGGGGATGCCGGAGTCGAGGAGCTCCGGGATCAGGGCGCGGAAGCTCGAGGCGTCGGCGAAGGCGCCGTGGACGAGGACGACGGTGGGTACGGTCATCGGGGTCTCCCGGGAGGGCGTCGGTGACTGGGACGCCACCAGCCTGGATCGCCGCCCCCGGGCGAGGCATCGGTCGGGCGACCGTTCTCCGGTCACTCGACCGATACCGCGGGCCGCCCGTGGGGGTGCAGGATCGTCGCCGTGACCGAGCCCCTCGAGATCGATCCCGCCGCCGCACCATCGGGTGCCGGCTGCCTGGAGTGCGACCGCGACGGCGGGTGGTGGTTCCACCTGCGCCGCTGCGCGGCCTGCGGCCACGTCGGCTGCTGCGACTCGTCGCCCTCCCAGCACGCCACCGCCCACGCCCGCGCCGCGGGTCACCCCGTCCTCGCCAGTTACGAGCCCGGGGAGTACTGGTTCTACGACGACCGCACCGGCGCGGTCGGCGAGGGACCCGAGCTCGCCGAGCCCCGCCACCACCCGGCCGCGCAGTCGACCCCCGGGCCCGCCGAGCGCGTGCCCGCCGACTGGCAGCGCCACCTCAACTGAGCAGGAGACACCCGTGACCGAGCCCGACGACCTGTCCGGCGACGAGCCCGACGGCGACGACGACACCGTCTTCGAGCAGCTCGACGAGGAGGACAC
>NZ_JBVPVA010000309.1:0-2928 GCF_055612215.1 Actinomycetospora sp.
CGGGCGCAGCCGCCGGTGGGCAGCACGTGGTTGGACCCCGCGCAGTAGTCGCCGAGCGAGACCGGGCTGTGGGCGCCGACGAACACCGCGCCGGCGTTGCGCACCCGGGCGGCCACCCCGGCCGCGTCCTCGGTCTGGATCTCCAGGTGCTCCGCGGCGTAGGCGTCGACCACGCGGACCCCGGCGTCGAGGTCGGCCACGAGGATCGTCCCCGACTGCGGGCCCGCGAGGGCGGTGCGGATCCGCTCGTCGTGCTTGGTGGTGCCGACCTGGGTGGTGAGCTCGGAGTCGACGGCGTCGGCGAGCTCCGTCGACGTCGTCACCAGCACCGACGCGGCCGCGGGGTCGTGCTCGGCCTGGCTGATGAGGTCGGCGGCGACGTGCACCGGGTCGGCCGTGGCGTCGGCCAGGATCGCGATCTCGGTGGTGCCGGCCTCGGAGTCGATCCCGATCCGCCCGCGCAGCGTCCGCTTGGCCGCCGTCACGTAGACGTTCCCGGGGCCGGTGACCATGTCGACCGGCTCGAGGTCGGCGCCGTCGGTGTCGGTGCCGCCGTAGGCCAGCAGCGCGACGGCCTGCGCACCCCCGACGGCCCACACCTCCTCGACGTCGAGCAGCGCGGCCGCCGCGAGGATCAGCGGGTGCGGCCGGCCGCCGAACTCGCGCTGCGGCGGCGAGCAGACGACGAGGCCCTCGACTCCCGCGGCCTGCGCCGGGACCACGTTCATGACCACGCTGGACGGGTAGACCGCCAGCCCGCCGGGCGCGTAGAGCCCGACGCGCGCCACCGGTACCCAGCGCTCGGTGACGGTGCCGCCGGGGACGACCTGCGTCGTGGTGTCGGTGCGCCGCTGGTCGGCGTGGACCGCGCGCGCCCGGGCGATGGAGGTCTCCAGCGCCGCCCGCACCTCGGGGTCGACCGCCTCGAGGGCCTCGCGCAGGGCCGCCGTCGGGACCCGCACCGACTCCGAGCGCACGCCGTCGAAGCGCTCGCCGTACTCCAGCACCGCGTCGACCCCGCGCTCGCGCACCGCGTCGAGGATCGGGCGGACCCGCTCGACCACCGCGTCGACGTCCATCTCCGCCCGCGGCAGCATCGCGCGCAGCGCCGCGGGCCCGGGGACCCCGCCGCGCAGGTCGGATCGCGTGAGCAGGGATGTCGTCTCGGCCACGGAAGCCAGCCTAATCGGGGTCCCCGACGGCGTCGGAGCCCGCGGCGGGGGCACGATGGTTGTGGCAACAACCGAGTTCCACCCGAGGAGCCCCATGACGGACGCGCAGCGTCGCCCCCTGCTGCAGATCATCGTCGCGAGCACGCGACCGGGCCGGGTCGGCGAGCCGATCGCGCGGTGGTTCGGCGACTACGCCCGCGAGTACGAGGCCTTCGACGTCGAGATCGTCGACCTCGCCGACGTGGCCCTACCGATGTTCGCCGAGCCGGAGCACCCGCGGTTCGCCCGCTACACGCTCGACTCGACCAAGGCCTTCAGCGCGACGATCGCCCGCGCGGACGCCTTCGCGATCGTCTTCCCCGAGTACAACCACAGCTACAACGCGGCCCTGAAGAACGCGCTCGACCACCTCAACCAGGAGTGGGCGCGCAAGCCGGTCGCCCTGGTCAGCTACGGCGGCGTCGCCGCGGGCGCCCGGGCCGCCGAGGCGCTCATCCCCGTCCTGGTCGGGCTGCAGATGGTGGTCGCGGGCACCGTGCCGATCCCGTTCGCCGGGCAGCGCGTCTCCGGTGAGGGCGAGGCGCGGACGTTCGAGCCGGCCCCGGAGACCGAGGCCGGTGCCAAGGCGGCGCTCGACGGGCTCGGGTCGTGGCTGGAGATCCTGGGGCTGCGCGGCGCACGCTGAGCCGAGCGGCTCCTGACGTCAGAAAGTCCCGTGGCCGACACTGGGTGTCGGCCACGGGCTTTTCTGACGTTCAGGTGGTGGAGCCGCCGATCACTGCCCGTTGCGGGTCACCGAGAACGAGTTGGTCCGCAGCCCGGTGCCGCCGGTCCACGGCTCGAACCCGGCCTGCACGCTGGTCAGGTACCAGGCCGGCTTGACCACGCCGCGCAGCGTCGCGTCCCGGACGAACGCCTCGATCGGCAGGTTCGACACGGTCGTCGTCGGGGTCGCCCGGACGTAGGAGATGACCGGCAGGTCGGTCTTGCCGTACCAGATCGTCCAGGTCGTGCCGCCGATGTTGACGTTGTAGTACGGCTTGCCGATCGGCTGGACCCACGACGTGCGGTTCAGCCAGATCATCATCTCCGCGCCGGTGTTGCGGGCGGCGTTGGTCTTCGTCGGGTCGAACCAGATGTCGTAGGCGGTGTTGTACTGCTGGGTCCCGCCCGCCGTCGGGCCCTTCGTCGACCAGTTCGACCGGACGGTGCCCAGCGAGGAGACCTGGGCCGGGAACGGCGAGGCGGCGGTGCAGAAGCCGTAGTTGCAGCCCCGCAGGATCGACGGGTAGCCGGCCGGGCCGCCGTTGTTGGTGTGCTGCGCGATGTCGACGTTGAAGCCGGTGTCGAAGGGCGTGATGCACTGCTGGGTCGTGGCGCCCCAGCGGTCGTTCTGCACGAGGTACTTGCCGGCGCCGACCGTCTTGGACCCGAACGGGTCGCAGATCTGGCCGGGGACCGGTGCGGGCGTGGTCACGGGCGCCACCGGCGTCACGGGCGCCTTGGTCGTGGCGGTGGTCGTGGCGGCCGCGGCGGCGGCGGGCACGGGCGGCGCGGGCGTCGGCGTCGCCGCCATGCCCACCGCGTTCCCGACGAACACCGACGCCAGCGTCACGACGAGCGCGAGCCCGGCCGCGAGCAGGTAGCGGGTCCGGCGGGTGGCCCGGGCTGCCGCCCGACGCACCGCGGCGCGGCCGCCGCGAACTCGGGTCTGGTCCGTCATGATCTGCTCGTTCCCCCTGTGAGGTGGGCCGGG
>NZ_JBVPVA010000341.1:0-3592 GCF_055612215.1 Actinomycetospora sp.
CGACGCGGCCCTCGACGTCGAGACCCAGCCCCTCCGCGTTGCGGACCGCCACCTCGACCATGCCGGGCGAGAGGTCGGTGACCGTGCCGCGCTTGGCGATTCCGCCCTGCATGAGGTTGAGCAGGAAGAAGCCGGTGCCGCAGCCGAGCTCGAGGGCGTGCTCGAACGGGCCCACGTCCCCGGCGACCGCCCGGAAGCGGTCGACGGCGAAGGTGATGCAGCGCTCGTCGTAGGAGATCGACCACTTCTCGTCGTACGTGCCCGCCTCCCAGTCGTGGTAGAGCACGTTGGCGAGCTTGGGGTCGTTCCGGGCGGCGTCGACCTCGGCCTGGGTGGCGTGCGGGTTCGGGGTGGTCATCAGCGCCCCAGGAACTGGGCCTTGCCCGGGCCGTTCTCGACGAAGCTGCGCATCCCGATGACCTGGTCCTCGGTGCCGAAGAGCGCCGCGAAGACCTCGGTCTCGAGGTCGAGGCCGTCGCGCAGACCCAGGCCCAGGCCGCGGTCGACGGCGGTCTTGGCCGCGGCCAGCGCCCGGGTGGGGCCGTTCGCGAACTGCTCGGCCCAGGCCCGCGCCCGGGTGTAGACCTCGTCCGGCGGCACGATCTCGTCGACGATCCCCAGCTCCAGGGCCTCGGGCGCCTTGACGAACCGGCCGGTGAAGATCAGGTCCTTCGCCCTGGCCGGGCCGATGAGCCGCGCGAGCCGCTGGGTACCGCCCCCGCCCGGGATGATGCCGAGGAGGATCTCGGGGAGGCCGACCGTGGCGTTGTCCCCGGCGATCCGCCGGTCGCAGGACAGCGCGATCTCGAACCCGCCGCCGAGGGCGTAGCCGGTGAGCGCGCAGACGGTCGGCTTGGGGATCTCCGAGACGGCGCCGAAGCCGTGGGAGAGCTCGTGGGCGCGGGCGGCCATCTGGGCGTAGGTGAGGTCGGCCATCTCCTTGACGTCGGCCCCCGCCGCGAGGACCTTCTCGCCGCCGTAGACGACGACCGCGCGCACGTCCTCGCGCTGGGCCGCCTCGGACGCGACCTGGGCCAGCTCGACGTTGACCTGCCGGTTCACCGCGTTCATCGGCGGGCGGTCCAGGCGGATGGTGCCGACGCCGCCGTCGACCTCGAGGCGCACGAACTCCGTCACAGCTCTCCCTCCGGCCCCGGGGGGCCTAGTACTTGCGGTAGGCGGTGAACCGGCCGCGGCGGCTGAGCAGCTCGAGCGGCTGGTCGAACGCCACGGAGAGGTTCTCCGAGGTCATCACGTCGTCGAGGAGGCCCTGGGCGACGATCCGACCCTCGCGCAGCAGCATGCCGTGGGTGAAGCCCGGCGGGATCTCCTCGACGTGGTGGGTGACCATCACCATGGTCGGGCCCTCCGGGTCGGCGGCCAGGGCGGTCAGCCCGGCCACCAGGTCCTCGCGGCCGCCGAGGTCGAGCCCGGAGGCGGGCTCGTCGAGCAGCAGCAGCTCGGGGTCGGTCATCAGCGCCCGCGCGAGCAGGGTGCGCTGGCGCTCCCCCGACGACAGCGTCCCGTACTCGCGGTCGATCAGCTGGGCCGCGCCGAGCACGTCGAGCATCGCGAGGGCGCGTTCCTCGTCGATCTCCTCGTAGGCCTCGTTCCAGGTCCCGACGACGCCGTAGCCGGCGCTGCGGACGACGTCGCGCACGATCTCGTCGGCCGGCACCCGCCCGGCGAGACTCGCCGAGGCCAGCCCGATCCGTTCGCGCAGGTCGAAGACGTTGACGCGGCCCATGCGCTCACCGAGCAGGTCGACGGTGCCCGTGGTGGCGTGCATCTCGGCGGCGGCGAGGCGCAGCAGCGTCGTCTTCCCCGCGCCGTTGGGGCCGATCACGACCCAGCGCTCGTCGAGCTCCACCGACCACGTCATGTCGGCGAGCAGCGTGTTGCCGCCGCGACGGACCGAGACGTCGCGCATCCGGACGATCTCGTCCGCATGGGGACGGTCGCCGACCTCGGTCGCGTCGGCCTGCCGGGGCATCGGGGCGAGCTCGGGGTGCGAGGTCGACACCGGTCGGGGGGCACTCACGTGGCCATCCTCTCCGATCCGGATCGGCGAGCACCGTGTGGGCCGGGGTCCGCATCGGGCACGATCGATCGTCATGCGCCCCACCAGCGAGGGGACCGTCCACGACGCGGCGGCCCTCCCGACCGACACGCCCGGCGCGATCCTCGACGACGACGGGGTCCTCACCGTCGCGGTCCCCGCCACGACGACGGCCGAGGCGGTCGAGCTCTGCCTGCTCGGCGGGGGGTCGGAGGGTGCGGAGCGGCGGATCGAGCTGGCGCGCGGCACGGACGGGTGGTGGCGCGGGTCGGTCGACGGGATCGCGGCCGGGCAGGGCTACGGGCTGCGCGTGCACGGGCCGTGGTCGCCGCGCACCGGGGTGCGCACCGACCCGGCCAAGTTGTTGGTCGACCCGTGGACGCGTGGGATCGGTGGGCGGTTCACCCGCTTGGCCGCCGCGCTCGCGCACACGGACGAGGACCCCTTCGGGCCGCGCTCCGACGTCGACTCGGCGGGCTCGGTGCCGTTCGGGGTGGTGACCGCCCCGGTACCCGTCTCGGCGTCGCCACGGCCGGCCGTCCCGTGGGCGGACACCGTCCTCTACGAGACCCACGTGCGCGACCTCACGATGCGCCACCCCGAGGTCCCCGACGCGCTGCGCGGGACCTACGGCGGCGTGGCGCACCCGGCCGTCGTCGAGCACCTGCGCCGGCTCGGGGTGACCACGGTCGAGCTGCTGCCGGTGTTCGCGAACGCCCCGGAGCCCTCGCTGATGGCCCGCGGCGCCCGCAACCACTGGGGCTACTCGACGCTGGCCTACCTCGCCCCGGAGCCGCGCTACGCGGCCGTGCCCGGGCAGGAGGTCGCCGAGGTCCGGGCGATGGTCGACGCGCTGCACGCCGCCGGGCTCGAGGTGGTGCTCGACGTCGTGTTCAACCACACCTGCGAGGGCGGGGTCGGCGGACCCTCGCTGTCGTGGCGGGGGCTGGACGCCCCGTCGTGGTACCAGCTCTCGGCCGACGGCCGCGACATCGACCTCACCGGCTGCGGCAACACCCTCGACGCCGGGTCGCCGCTGGTCCGCGCGCTGGTGCTGTCCTGCCTGCGGTACTGGGTCACGACGATGGGCGTGGACGGCTTCCGCTTCGACCTGGCCTCGACGATGGGCCGGCCGGGCGGGTCGGGGTTCTCCGCGTCCGCCCCGCTGCTGGCCGAGATCGCCGCCGACCCGGTGCTCGCGGGCGTCAAGCTGATCGCCGAGCCGTGGGACTCGACCGGCGAGGGCTACCAGGTCGGCGGCTTCGGCCCGGCCTGGGCGGAGTGGAACGGGCGCTACCGCGACGGCGTGCGCGACTTCTGGCGGGGCCACGGCCCGGTCTCGGAGATCGTCACCCGGCTGGCCGGGTCGTCGGATCTCTACTGGCCCGCACGCACGCCGGCGGCGTCGGTGAACTTCGTGACCGCCCACGACGGCTTCACCCTGCGCGACCTGGTGTCCTACGACCACAAGCACAACGAGGCCCACGGCGAGGGCAACCGCGACGGCACCGACGACAACCGCTCCTGGAACTC
>NZ_JBVPVA010000385.1:0-5165 GCF_055612215.1 Actinomycetospora sp.
CGACGCCGACGGCGTGCTGGTGGTGGGTGGCGACGAGCCCGACGCGAGCGCGGCCCCCGTCGTCGGCCCCGCCGTACCGCCCGTCGAGGAGCCCGCGCCCGCCGCAGCGGCCCGCAGCCGCCGGAAGGTCCCGGCCGCCGAGATCCCGGAGACCCCGCCGGTCGTCGACGTCCCGGACTCCGAGACCGATCCGCACGCCGCGACGACCTTCAGCTCGCACCGCGAGGTGGCCGACCCGGAGGCCGCCTACCACCTGCCCCCGCCCGACCTGCTGGTCGCGGGCGACCCGCCGAAGGCCCGCTCCGCCGCGAACGACGCCATGATCGACGCGATCACCGGCGTGCTGGAGCAGTTCAAGATCGACGCGCAGGTCACCGGCTTCGTCCGGGGCCCGACGGTCACCCGCTACGAGGTCGAGCTCGGGCACGGGGTGAAGGTCGAGAAGATCACCGCGCTGCACCGCAACCTGTCCTACGCCGCGGCCACCGACAACGTCCGCCTGCTCGCGCCGATCCCGGGCAAGTCGGCGGTCGGGATCGAGGTCCCGAACACCGACCGCGAGATGGTCCGGCTGGCCGACGTGCTGACGAGCAGCACGGCGCGCCGCGAGACCCACCCCATGGTGATCGGCCTCGGCAAGGACATCGAGGGCCAGATGGTCACGGCCAACCTCGCGAAGATGCCCCACCTGCTCGTCGCGGGATCGACCGGCTCCGGCAAGTCCAGCTTCGTCAACTCGATGCTGGTCTCGCTGCTGGCGCGCGCCACGCCCGACGAGGTCCGGATGATCCTCATCGACCCGAAGATGGTCGAGCTGACGCCCTACGAGGGCATCCCGCACCTGATCACGCCGATCATCACCTCGCCGAAGAAGGCCGCGACCGCGCTGGCCTGGCTGGTCGAGGAGATGGAGCAGCGCTACGCGGACATGCAGGCCAACCGGGTGCGCCACATCGACGTGTTCAACGAGCACGTGCGCTCGGGGAAGATCACCGCGCCGCCCGGCTCCGAGCGGGTCTACCGGCCCTACCCGTACATCATGGCGATCGTCGACGAGCTCGCCGACCTCATGATGACGGCCCCGCGCGACGTCGAGGACGCGATCGTCCGGATCACGCAGAAGGCCCGCGCGGCCGGCATCCACCTGGTGCTCGCCACCCAGCGGCCCTCGGTGGACGTCGTCACCGGCCTGATCAAGACCAACGTCCCGTCGCGGCTGGCGTTCGCCACCAGCTCGCTCACCGACAGCCGTGTCATCCTCGACCAGCCCGGCGCCGAGAAGCTCATCGGCATGGGCGACGCGCTCTTCCTCCCGATGGGCGCGGGCAAGACGAACCGGCTGCAGGGCGCGTTCGTCGGCGATGACGAGATCTCGGCGATGGTCGATTTCTGCAAGGCCCAGGCCGAGCCGGACTACGACGAGACGGTCACCACCGAGGCCGCCGCGGAGAAGAAGGAGATCGACCCCGACATCGGGGACGACCTCGAGGTCCTGTGCCAGGCGGCGGAGCTGATCGTGACCAGCCAGTTCGGCTCCACCTCGATGCTGCAGCGCAAGCTGCGCGTCGGCTTCGCCAAGGCCGGGCGGCTCATGGACCTGCTCGAGACCCGCGGCGTGGTCGGCCCGAGCGAGGGCTCCAAGGCCCGCGACGTGCTGTTCAAGCCCGACGAGCTGGGCGACCTCATGGCCTCCCTGCGCGGCGAGCCGGCCCCGCCCCGGGGGACCGACGACGCGCTCGGCGGCGACGACGGCGAACCCGCCGACGAGGTCGGAGCCGAGGAACCCGCCTGATCGGGTCCGCGTGTCCCTGCAGCGCCCGCGGAGGCGTCTGACAGGCTGCGCCGCACATCCCACGTCGGGGGGAGCGGACATGGTCCAGCACGGATCCAGCACGGTGATCGGGACGAGGCACGCCTCCCGGCCCGCGGACGACGTCGTCCTCGTCGGTGCCCTCGCCCACGACCCGGCGCAGCCGGACGACGCGGAGGCCGTCGCCCCCGAGGCCGCCGAGCCCGCGGTCGCCGAGGCCGTCGCGCGCGAGCGCGGGCGGATCGTCACCGACCTGCGCGCGACCGTCGTCGACGCGCTGCAGCGCCTGCAGGCGGTCCCGGCCGACGCCGAGGACCGCGAGGGCGTCGCGATCACCGCCCACCACGCCCGGACCGCGCTCGACGCCGTGCAGCGCGCCGCCGCCCTCGGCGGCCTGCCCGTGCCGACCACCCCGTCCCGTCCGCCGCGCGGGCACGCCCTGCGTCCGGCGGCCCTCGTCACCGGCACCGTCCTCGGCGCCGTGGCGATCTCGCTGACCGCCCTCGTCGTCGTGCTGCTGCCCGCGAGCGTGGCGGCCGGGCCGCTGCTCGTCGTCGCGCTCGCGGTGGCCGTCGCCCTGGTCGGTCGCCACGCCCCGGCGGTGGCCGGGGGTGTCGTGCTCGCGGCGGTGCTCGCGATGCTGGTCGTGGCCGCGCCGTTCGCGACGACGACCGCGCCGACCACCGCCGCCGTCGCCGGCAGCGTCGACCTCCCCGTCGAGGCCGCGCCGGAGCCGGGGGAGTGCCTGCTGCTGGGGCTGGTCCTCGCGGCGGCCTTCGCGGTCGGGCTGCACCGGCGGCGCCGCGCGGTCGCCACCGGCCGCGGGACCCTGCTGCACGCCTTCGACGAGCACGCCCGCTCCGACGTCGACGGGCGGCTCGGCCTGCCGGCGTCGGTCCACCGCACCCTCACGGTCGAGCTGCGGGTGCTCGCCGCGCACGAGGGCGCCGAGCCCCGCCGCCGGCGCATCGCGCGGCACCGCGTGGCGACGATCCTGCCCACCCTCGCCGCCGTGGACGCCGAGCCCGGACGCCCCGTGGGCGAGGCCGACGCCGTCCTCGACGAGGGCCGCGTGGCCGTGCTCGTCGCCTCGGCACGCCACGCGGCGGCGCTGGGCGGTCAGCCCGCGGCCCGCCACGCCGGGCGTCCGCCGTCGGTGGTCGTCCGGGGCGTCCCCGCGCGCGGGTGCCCCGAGGTCGGGCTGCTGGCCGCGCGCCTGCTGGCCGAGCTGGTCGCCGAGGTGACGGCCCGGTCCGGCCCGGTGGCCGCGTGCGTGAGCGTCGAGCACCGCGACGACGCCGTGGTGCTCGAGGTGGCCTCGGGGCGCAGCCGGGTGCCGGGCGCGCGTCCCGGCCGGGTGCCCGCGGGCCTGGCCGAGCGGGCGGCGCTGCTGGGCGGGACCGTCGAGGTGACCTCGTGCCGCGAGGCGATCTCGGTCCGTGTCGTGCTCCCGGTGGCCGGGACGCCGCCGGTCGCGGCGACGGCGGTCGCGGCGTAGGTAGGTGCGCTCCGCGCTCGTGAGCAGTTTCCCGTGTCATAGGGCGGACAAGTGCTCACACGGGCTCCGCCCACCTACAGGTCGAGCAGCATCCGCGTGTTCCCCAGGGTGTTCGGCTTGACGTAGGCGAGGTCGAGGAACTCCGCGACGCCCTCGTCGGCCGACTGCATCATCTCCAGGTAGACGTCCTGGCTCACCGGCGAGCCGTCGATCTCGCGGAACCCGTGCCGGACGAAGAAGTCCACCTCGAAGGTCAGCACGAACAGGCTCGCCAGCCCGAGCGCCCGGGCCTGCGCGATCAGCTCCTCCACGAGCACGTGCCCGACGCCGCCGCCCTGGACCGACGGGTGCACCGCGATCGTGCGGACCTCGCCGAGGTTCTCCCACAGCACGTGCAGCGCCCCGCAGCCGACGACCTCGCGGCCCCGGACCGCGACCCGGAACTCCTGCACGGTCTCGTAGAGCGTCACCAGCGGCTTGCGCAGCAGGATGTTGTCCGAGGCGAACCCGTCGACCAGCTCCTTGATGCCCCGGACGTCGGCGGTCCGGGCGCGGCGCAGCAGGATCGGCGCGGCGACGGCGCCGGGGCGGATCTCCGGGGACATGGACGGCGAGCCTAGGCGCGCGGGCGCGGCCGGGTCGTCCACGACCGGTGTCCCTCGACCGCCCCGGGAGGCGTCTACCCTGGACGGGTGCCCCAGCGCGAAGAGGAATCCCGCGCGGGCTCGTCCGGGACGGCAGGCGCAGCGGAGCTCGATCATCGACGCCGCGTGGCGCTGGTGACGCTCGGCTGTGCCCGCAACGACGTCGACTCCGAGGAACTCGCCGGCCGCCTGGCCGCCGAGGGCTGGGACGTCGCCGGCGGCGACGACGGCAGCGCCGACGTCGTCCTGGTCAACACCTGCACCTTCGTCGAGCAGGCCAAGAAGGACTCGGTCGACGCGGTGCTCGCCGCGGGCGGGCCGGACTCCAAGGTCGTCGCGGTCGGGTGCATGGCCGAGCGGTACGGCGCGGAGCTCGCCGAGGCGCTGCCCGAGGCGTCCGCCGTGCTCGGGTTCGACGCGTACGGCTCGATCTCCGAGCGCCTCGACGACGTCCTCGCGGGGCGCCCGCTCGCCCCTCACCAGCCGACGGACCGGCGCACGCTGCTGCCGCTGTCCCCGGTCAAGCGGCCCGAGGCGGTGCGCGAGGGCTCGATCCCCGGCCACGAGTGGCTGCCGGTGAACACGAAGCGCAGCGGAGCTGGACCATCGACGCAGTTTCCGCGCAAGCGCCTCGACGACGCCCCGGTCGCGCCGCTCAAGCTCGCCTCCGGGTGCGACCGCCGCTGTGCCTTCTGCGCCATCCCCTCGTTCCGGGGTGCCTTCGTGTCGCGCGCGCCGGAGGACGTCCTCGCCGAGGCCGCCTGGCTCGCCGACCACGGCGTCGCCGAGGTGACGCTGGTCAGCGAGAACTCCACCTCCTACGGCAAGGACATCGACGCCCGCGGCGCCGCCGGCGGGGCGCTGGAGCGCCTGCTGGGCGAGCTCGCGGCCGTGCCGGGACTGCGCCGGGTCCGGGTGTCCTACCTGCAGCCCGCCGAGGTCCGGCCGCCGCTGCTCGCCGCCATCGCGCGCACGCCCGGCGTCGCCGACTACTTCGACCTCTCCTTCCAGCACGCCTCCGGGCCGCTGCTGCGCCGGATGCGGCGCTTCGGCTCCCGGACGACGTTCCTGTCGCTCTGCGCGGAGATCCGCGCGCTGGCGCCCGAGGCCGGCATCCGGTCCAACGTGATCGTCGGGTTCCCCGGCGAGACCGAGGAGGACCTGGCCGAGCTCGAGGCCTTCCTCGCCGAGGCCGAGCTCGACGCCGTCGGAG
>NZ_JBVPVA010000492.1:0-10088 GCF_055612215.1 Actinomycetospora sp.
TTCGTCTCGCTGTCCGAGAACGAGGCGCGGGCGAAGATCACCGCGAGCGTGGCGACCGGCGGCGGTGAGTTCGACGTCGTGATGATCTCGAACTACGAGACCCCGCAGTGGGCGCAGAACGGCTGGCTCACCGATCTGCAGCCGCTGGTGGACTCGACCCCGGGCTACGACCCGAACGACTTCATCCCCACGGTCCGCGACTCGCTCTCCTACCAGGGCCACATGTACTCGGTGCCGTTCTACGGCGAGTCGTCGTTCCTGATGTACCGCAAGGACCTGTTCGCGCAGGCCGGGCTGACGATGCCCGCCCAGCCGACGTGGCAGCAGGTGGCCGAGATGGCGGCCCGGCTCACCGACCGCTCCCAGGGGCGGGCCGGCATCTGCCTGCGCGGCAAGCCGGGCTGGGGCGAGATGCTGGCGCCGTTCGACACCGTGCTGAACACCTTCGGTGGCCGCTGGTACGACCCGCAGTGGCACGCGCAGCTCACCAGCCCGCAGGTCGAGCAGGCGGCGCAGTTCTACGTCGACCTGGTGCGCAGCTACGGCGAGCCCGGCGCCGCGCAGTCCGGCTTCTCCGAGTGCGCCACGCAGTTCGGCCAGGGCAACGCGGCCATGTGGTACGACGCCACGTCCGCGGCGGGCACCGTCGAGAACCCCGACGAGTCCACGGTCGTCGGGAAGGTGGGCTACGCCCCGGCCCCCGTCGTCGCGACGCCGAGCTCCGGCTGGCTCTACTCGTGGTCACTGGCGATCCCGAAGACCTCGGCGCACCCCGACGCCGCGTGGAAGTTCATGAGCTGGATGACCTCGAAGCAGTACATGCAACGGGTCGGTACCCAGCTCGGCTGGACCTCGCTGCCGCCCGGGTCGCGCCTCTCGACCTACCAGATCCCGCAGTACCAGCAGGCCGCGGCCGCCTTCGGCCCGACCGTGCTCGACGCGATCGCGCGCGCGACCCCGCAGAAGCCCACGGTCCTGCCCGTGCCCTACCAGGGGGTGCAGTTCGTGCGCATCCCCGAGTTCCAGGACCTCGGCACGCGGGTCAGCCAGCAGCTGTCCGCCGCCATCGCCGGGCAGAAGACCGTGCAGGAGGCCCTCGAGCAGTCCCAGGAGTACGCGTCGACGGTGGGGGAGAGCTACCAGTGACCGGGAGACGAAGCGAAGCGGAGCTCGACCCATCATGACCGCCACGATCGAGAGACCGGCCGCGCCGTCGGGACCACCACCCGCGCCGGCCGGGGGCACGACGACGCGCTCGTCGCGGGCCGAGGGGTGGGTGCGGCGGGCGCCCCTGCTGCCGGCGCTGGTGTTCACCATCGTCGTCACACAGATCCCGTTCCTGCTGACGCTCTACTACTCGGTCCAGTCGTGGAACCTGGTCCGGCCCGGGTCGCTGCACTTCGTGTGGTTCCAGAACTACGTCGGGGTGTTCACCGACTCGCAGTTCCGCGGCGTCGCCCTCAACACGATCATCATGACGC
Organism: Actinomycetospora sp.; assembly: GCF_055612215.1. Lineage (NCBI taxonomy): Bacteria > Bacillati > Actinomycetota > Actinomycetes > Pseudonocardiales > Pseudonocardiaceae > Actinomycetospora > Actinomycetospora sp. The sequence continues at coordinate 1,482 of NZ_JBVPVA010000492.1, forward strand.
TCGGGTCGGTGCTCATCTCGGTCGTCCTCGGCCTGCTGCTCGCGCTGCTGCTCAACCGGCACTTCATCGGCCGCGGCGTCGTCCGGACACTGCTGGTGACCCCGTTCCTCATCACGCCGGTCGCCGGTGCGCTGCTGTGGAAGACGACGCTGCTCGACCCGACCTACGGCCTGATCAACTTCGTGCTCTCGCCGTTCGGGGCCGGGGAGACCGACTGGGTCTCGAACTACCCGCTGGCCTCGGTGATGGCGGCGCTGGTGTGGCAGTGGACGCCGTTCATGATGCTGCTGCTCCTGGCGGGCCTGCAGTCCCAGCCCGGCGACCAGATCGAGGCGGCCCGCGTGGACGGCGCCGGCGCCTGGGCGATCTTCGTGGAGCTGACGCTGCCGCACCTGCGGCGGTTCCTGGAGCTGGGGATCGTGCTGGGCACGATCTACCTGGTGAACACCTTCGACGCCGTGTACATGATCACCCAGGGTGGCCCCGGGACGGCGTCGGCGAACCTGCCCTTCTACATCTACCAGCGCGCGTTCCTCGGCTTCGACATCGGGCAGTCGGCCGCGATGGGCGTCGTCGTGGTGATCGCGACGATCATCGTCGCGACGTTCGCGCTGCGGTTGGTGTTCCGTTCCTTCGGTGCCGCCGGGAGTGAGAGCTGATGGCCGCGACGATCGAGGACGCCCCCACGACGACCGCCTCCGCCGAGCGGGTCGACGGGCCGCGGCGGCGCGGGGGGATCGGTCCGGTGCTGCTGACCACGCTCGCGTGGATCGTCGCCATCGGGTTCTTCTTCCCCGTGCTCTGGATGGTGCTCACGGCGTTCAAGTCCGAGAACGCCGCCTACACGGATCCGCCCACGCTGTTCTTCACCCCGACGCTCGAGCAGTTCCGGGCGGTGTTCGACGCGGGCATCGGGCCGTACCTGGCGAACTCGCTCGGGGCGACGGTGATCTCGACGATCCTCGTGCTCGTCCTCGGCACCCCTGCGGCGTTCGCGGTGTCGCTGCGGCCGGTGGAGAAGACCCAGGACGTCCTGTTCTTCTTCATCTCGACGAAGATGCTGCCGGTCGTCGCGGCGATCGTCCCGATCTACGTCGTGGTCAACGAGATCGGGGCCCTGGACAACATCTGGACCCTGATCGTCCTCTACACCGCGATGAACCTGCCGATCGCGGTGTGGATGATGCGCTCCTTCTTCCTCGAGGGGCCCGGGGAGCTGCTCGAGGCGGCGTCGATCGACGGCGCCTCGCTCGGGCGCACGCTGCGCGAGGTGGTGCTGCCGATCATCTCGCCCGGCATCTTCGCGACCGGGCTGATCTGCGTGATCTTCGCGTGGAACGAGTTCTTCTTCGCGGTGAACCTCACGGCCGCGAACGCCGGGACCGTGCCGGTGTTCCTCGTCGGGTTCATCACCTCCGAGGGCCTGTACTGGGCCCGGCTGTCGGCGGCGGCCACGCTCGCGGCGCTGCCGGTGGTCCTCGCGGGGTGGTTCGCCCAGAACAAGCTGGTGCAGGGCCTGTCGTTCGGCGCAGTGAAGTAGGGAGAGAGCAGCCATGGCGGAAGTCGAGTTCGACGAGGCCTCGCGGATCTACACCCCCGGCGCGAAGCCCGCCGTCGACAAGCTCAGCCTGACGATCACCGACGGCGAGCTGGTCGTCCTCGTCGGGCCGTCCGGGTCGGGGAAGTCGACGGCGCTGCGCATGCTCGCGGGGCTGGAGCCGATCGACGCGGGCAGCGTGCGCATCGACGGGCGCGACGTCGTCGACGTGTCCTCGAAGGACCGGGACATCGCGATGGTGTTCCAGAACTACGCGCTCTACCCGTCCAAGACCGTCGCCGAGAACATGGCCTTCCCGCTGAAGATGCGCGGGCTCGACAAGTCCGAGCGGGCGGCGAAGGTCCAGGAGGCGGCCGCCCTGCTCGGGCTCACCGAGTACCTCGACCGCAAGCCCAAGGCCCTCTCCGGCGGGCAGCGCCAGCGCGTCGCGATGGGCCGCGCCATCGTCCGCGAGCCGCGGGTGTTCCTCATGGACGAGCCGCTGTCCAACCTCGACGCCAAGATGCGCGTCCAGACCCGCTCCCAGATCGCGCAGCTGCAGAACCGCCTCGCGGTCTCGACCGTCTACGTGACCCACGACCAGGTCGAGGCCATGACGATGGGCGACCGCGTGGCCGTGCTGGCCGACGGGAAGCTGCAGCAGTACGCCACGCCCTCGGAGCTCTACGACCGCCCGGTCAACGCGTTCGTGGCCGGCTTCATCGGCTCGCCCGCCATGAACCTGCTCCACCTGCGCCGGGAGGGCGAGGGGGTCAGCCTCGGCGGCATGGACATCCCGCTGACGCGCGAGATCCGGGACGCCGCGGGCTCGGCCGACACCGTCACCGTCGGGGTGCGCCCGGAGGACCTCTCGATCGACTCCGACGGCTCGGGTGACGGGATCAAGGCCGTGGTGGACGTCGTCGAGGAGCTCGGGAGCGAGTCCTACCTCTACGCGCACATGGCCGAGGACGAGTCGACGACGCTGGTGGTCCGCGGCCCGGGCCGGACCTCCGTGCGCTACGGCGAGACGATCGCCCTGCGGGTGGACGCCGACGCGGTGCACGCCTTCGACGCCACCAGCGGGGAGCGCCTCGCCTGATCCGTCAGCGGTGCCGCGAGGTCCACTCGGGGGCGACGCCCCGGCGGTGGTGCTCGAGGCGGCGCAGCCGACGGCGGGCTTCGTAGGTGAGACCGTCGATCCGGTCGAGCAGCTGGTTCAGCTCGGCGGTCTCCTGGTCGATGAGGTCCTCGCGGGCCTGCTCGGGGTCGAGGGTGCGCGAGGACGGGCGGGTGGTGCTGCCGGCGTCACTGACGGCCACAGCTCTCCTTCGGGGAACGGCGTGTGTGCGGTGGGGGAGCAACCGGCCTCGCAGAGTACGGAGGCGCCGGTCACTGTACCGATCAACAAGACTACTCGGGCCATCATTCCGCACCCCCCGCGTGTCGGCGCTCGCAGGGGTGCGCCGCCTACTCGGGCGGGTCGGACGTGGCGGCCAGGGCGGCCGCGACGGCCGTGGCGTCGGGGACGGCGCCCGCGTCCCGTGCCGGTGCCGGGCCGGCCGGCGCCGCGGTGGTGGTGGTCTCGGGACGCGCCCGGTTCTCGCGGCGGAACGACTCGTAGATGTCGTGCAGGACCTGCTTCTGGCGCTCGGTGAGCTCCGGGTCGCACGCGAGGGAGTCCAGGACGGCCGAGCCCTGGCGTTCCTCCAGCAGCCCGGCGCGGACGTAGAGCGCCTCGGCGGAGATGCGCAGCCCCGTCGCGATCTGGCCGAGGATCTCCGCGGAGGGTTTGCGCAGCCCCCGCTCGATCTGGCTCAGGTACGGGTTGGAGATGCCGGCGACCTTGGCGAGTTGGCGCAGCGACACCTGGGCCGACTCCCGCTGCTTCCGGATGTAGCCACCGATGTCCTCGACGGCCTGACCGAGCGCCTTGTCGACGCTCTCGACGCCGGACATGTGTGGCCCCCTCCGTTGCGGCTGACCCCCACGGTAAGGACCTGTGCTAGCTCCTGCAAGCGCAGGTGGCGGGGCGCACGCGGACTCAGGAGCCGGCGAGCACCGCCTGCAGCGCCGCGCGGGCGCCGTCGCCGTGCAGCCGGTCGAGGTGGCGGCGGTAGGCGTCGGTGAAGCGGTCGTCGTCGACCAGGTCGCCGAACAGCGAGCGGTCCTCCAGGAACGCCAGGGGCTCGTCGGGGTAGCGGCGGGCGGCGGCGGTGCGGTCCTCGGCGCGGCCGGTGTCGACGACCTCGATCGGCTCGCCGTGCTCGTCGACCCCCTCGGCGTAGCGGGCCCACGCGGCGACGATCAGCGCCGACCGCTCGATCTGCCCGCCGTCGCGGAGGTTCTGCCGGATCACCGGCACCAGCCAGGGCGGGATCCGGTCCGACGACTCCGCCGCGAGCCGCGCGAGGGTGTCGCGGATTTCGGGGTTGGCGAAGCGGGAGACGAGCGTCGCCTTGTAATCGTCGAGGTCCACGCCCGGGACCGGGAGCAGGGTCGGTGTGGCCTCGGAGTCCATGTAGCCGCGGACGAAGCGCACGAACTCGTCGTCGGCGCACACCTCGTGGGCGTAGCGGAACCCGGCGAGGTAGCCGAGGTAGGCGATGGCCTGGTGGGAGGCGTTGAGCAGGCGCAGCTTCATCAGCTCGTAGGGCTCGACGTCGGCGACCACCTGCACGCCGACCTCCTCGAACGCGGGTCGCCCGGAGACGAAGCGGTCCTCGAGCACCCATTGCGTGAAGGGCTCGCAGACCACCGGCCAGCCGTCGTCGACCCCGAACCGCTCGGCGAGCTCGCGGCGGTCGTCGTCGGTGGTGCGCGGGGTGATCCGGTCGACCATCGAGTTGGGGAACGGGACCTCGGCCTCGATCCACGCCGCGAGGTCGTCACCGGCCTCGTCGTCACGCAGCCGGGCGAAGGCGGTGATCATGCGGTGCGCGACGTCGCCGTTGCCGGCGATGTTGTCGCAGCTCATGACGGTGAACGGCGCGGTCCCGGCGCTCCGGCGGCGGCGCAGCGCCTCGACGAGGTAGCCGAACGCCGACTGCGGGAGGGTGTCGGCGGCGCGGGCGAGGTCGTGGGCGACCGAGGCCTCGGACGGGTCGAACTCCCCGGTGGCCGTGTTGACGTGGTAGCCGCCCTCGGTGACGGTCAGGCTGACGATGCGGGTGGCCGGGTCGGTCATCCGGTCGAGGACGGCCTCCGGGTCGTCTGGTGCGACGAGGTACTCGACCATCGAGCCGATCACGCGGGGCTCGCGCGAGCCGTCGGCGTGCTTGAGGACCAGCGTGTAGAGGTCGTCCTGGCGGTGCATGACCTCGCCCATCGCGCGGTCGGCCTCGAGCACGCCCACCCCGCACAGCGCCCACTCGTGGTCGCGGCCCTCGGTGAAGAGCCGGTCGAGGTACATCGCCTGGTGGGCGCGGTGGAAGCCGCCGACCCCGATGTGCACGATGCCGACGCGCAGCGCGTCGCGGTCGTAGGTCGGGACCGGGACGGCGAGCTCGGAGAGCGTCGCGCGGCTCAGGGCCGTGGCGTGCTGGGCGGCGGCGTCGGCGCTCATCGGCCCAGAGTAGGTGCGCAAGCGCTTGCTCGATAGGTGCGCTCCGCCTACCGGCCGCCCGCGACGTCGAGGACGCTGCCGGTCACGTAGGACGCCTCGTCGGAGACGAGCCAGACGATCGCCGCCGCGACCTCGTCGGCGGTGCCGGCCCGGCCCATCGGCAGGCTCGGGGCGAGGCGCGCGACCCGGTCGGGCTGGCCGCCCGAGGCGTGCAGGTCGGTGTCGATGACCCCGGGCCGCACCACGGTGACCCGGACGCCCTCGTCGGCGACCTCCTTGGCCAGTCCGAGCCCCAGGGTGTCGACCGCGGCCTTCGACGCGGCGTAGTCCACGTACTCGCCGGGGGAGCCCAGGCGCGCCGCGGCCGAGGAGACCAGCACGATCGCCCCGCCGCGGCCGCCGTGGGCGGTCGAGAGGCGCCGCACGGCCTCGCGGCAGGTGACGATCGCGCCGGTCACGTTGGTGGCGAGCATCCGCTCGACCCGGTCGACGGTCAGCGCGTCGACCCGCGTCTTCTCGCCGACCATCCCGGCGTTCGCGACGACCGCGCCGAGGGGCGCCACCGTCGTCGCGGCCTCGACCGCGGCCACCACGTCGGCCTCCACCGCGACGTCCGCGCGGACCGCCGCGGCGCGCCCCCCGTCGCGCTCGATCGCGGCGACGACCGCCGACGCGGCGGCCTGGTCGCTGCGGTAGGTCAGGCACACCGCCCACCCCGCCGCGGCCGCACGGCGGGCGGTGGCGGCACCGATCCCGCGGGATCCACCGGTGATCAACAGGCTGCGCATGTGAACGATTGTGGTCGTCGGAACGACCGGATTCGTTCACATGGCGCGGAGCGCCGCGGGTCGAACTCCCCGCTCCCGCCGGAACGCCGCCGAGAGCGCGAACGGGCTGCCGTACCCGACGCGGCCGGCGACCGCCGCGAGCGTGAGGTCGGTGCCCCGGAGCAGGTCCGCGGCGAGGCTCAGTCGCAGGTCGGTCAGCCACGCCATCGGCGGCTCGCCCACCCGCTCGGCGAACCGGCGCGCGAACGCCGCCCGCGAGAGTCCGGCGTCCCGCGCGAGCCCGGCGACCGTCCACCCCCGTCCCGGATCGGCCTCCATCGCCCGCAGCGCCGCGCCGAGGGCGGGGTCCTGTCGCGCCCGCGCCGCGGACGGCGCCGCCGGTCCCGCGAACCAGGCCCGCAGGACGGTGGCCAGCAGTAGGTCCAGGGCACGGTCGAGCACGACGTCCTGGCCCGGCGCCTCACGGTCGAGCTCGGCGTCGAGCAGGTCGACCAGCGGCCCGGTGGCGGCGCCGTCGAGGTCGCCCGGACCGAGCACGGTGACCTCCGGCAGCGAGCGGACCAGCCGTGCCCCGATCTCGCCGCCCACGGGGTAGGTGCCGACGAGCATCGACGTCGCCGCGTCCGGTGCGTGCCCCCAGGTGCGCACGCCGAGCTCGTGGGGCGGACGCGGCGTGCCGGGCGGCGACCAGCAGCGCTGGTCGGGGCCGATCACCGCCTGGACCGGGACGGCCGGGTCGTCCGTCACCGTGTAGGGCTGCGGTCCGCGCACGACGACGACGTCGCCCGCCGCCGCCCGGTACGTCGCGCCGGGCTGCGCGGCCGGGCGGACCGCGGTCGACCCGCGGGTCACGACGACGACCGTCAGCGGCGCCCCGTCCTCGATCCGCACCGAGAACGGCGGCTCGAGGACGCAGCGCAGCAGGAAGGCGCCGGCGGCCCGGGGACCCTCGAGCAGTCCCACGATGGCGTCCACGCCGGGAGCGTAGACGGACGCGCATGCACGGGGTACCGCAGATGATGGAGAGTCCAGGTCGGTCGGCGTCGAATCGACGTCATGACCGACATCTCCGTGATCGCCGTCGCCGCCCCGGTCGTGGGGGCGGCGCTCGGCGGGATCTACCTGGCCTTCGACCTCGCCGTCCTGCCCGCGCTGCACCGTCTCCGTGTCCCCGTCGGTGCGTCGGACGCACCCGACGACGCGGCCGACGCGGCCGCTGCCGAGGTGATGCGCCGCGTGAACACCGCGATCGTGCGGCCCTCGTTCCTCGCCGTGCTGTTCGGCGCCCCGGCGCTGGCGGTGGCCGCAGCCGTCGTCGCACCCGCCCCGCTCTCCCTCGCGGCCGCGGCGACGCAGGCCACGGGCCTCGTCGTCACCCTCGCGCTCAACGTGCCGCGCAACGAGGTGCTGGCGCGCGACGAGGAGCCCGGGGCGTGGGCCCGGTTCGCGGCGCCGTGGACGCGCGCCCACCGGGTGCGCTCGGCGGCGGCGTCGGTCGGCGCCCTCCTGGGCGCGGCCGCCCTCGCCGTCGGGACCTGACCGACGGTGCGTCCCCGGCCCGCGCGGAACGAGCCCGCGCGGGCCGCATCCGACGTGGCCGTCAGTGCTTCTGGACGTTGTCCGTGCCGAGCAGGTCGGCGTAGTCCTCGGGCAGCTGGCTCGCGACGTGGTTCCAGAGCCCGCCGGACAGGGCCGTCTCCAGGCCCTTCGCGACCGCGCGGGCGTGCTGGCGGGCCTGGGCGTCGGTGACCTCGCGGCCCTCGGCGCGCTCGGCCTCGGCGACGCGCTGGTAGAACGACGACACGTCGAACTGCTCGCCCGGGGCGTCGTCGGGGATCTGCGCCGCGAGGCTGCCGGGCAGCTGCGAGGCGAGGTCCTTGCCCTCGCCCCCGGCGAGCCGCCGGCCGAGCACGGACAGCGTCGCCCGCACGGCCGCGCTCGCGCCCTCGTTGTCCAAGTCCAGGGACTGCCGGACGGCACTGATGAATTCCTCTTCCTGCATCCTGCTCCTCTCGGGTGGACCCGGGCCGCTCCCGGGTGCGGGGCGGGTCCCCGCGGGCCCGGCGTCACGAAACCGGGCGGGTCCGGGCGGCCTGCAGGTGGCGACACCGTGAACGTTGCCGGATCGCCGCCGTCCGGTCTGATCACGGGCCCGTCGCGTGGGGTACACCTGCTCACGTGCCGAAGACAGTCACCGCCTCCACCCTGGTCCTCGCCGCGATCCGCGAGCGGGTCGCCGCCCTCCACGCCGCCGTCGAGCCCGACACCGAGCCCACGCCGCGGCTCGGCGACGTGGGCGGCGCGGCGGAGCACGACGACGAGGGCCCCGACTTCGGTGCTGACGGCGGGTCGTCGGTGACGGTGCCCGCGGGGGAGGACGAGGTCCCCGACGACGACGAGCCGGGCCTCGGGTCCGCCGGCTCGGGCGGTTCCGACGGGCCGGACGTGGAGCGGCTCGCGGAGGCGCTGGCCGACCTCGACGCCGTCGTCGCGGGGTTCGCCCCGCTCATCGAGGGCGGTGAGCTCCCGGCGCTGCGGGCGGAGCTGGCGTGGGCGCGCTCGACCGTCGAGGAGGCCCGCGCGCTCGACGGCACGATCGACGTGCTCGAGGAGCTCGTGGAGGACCTCGACCCGACGCTGCGCCAGGGCCCGGTCGAGGCGCGGGTCGGCATCGTCGTCGCGGCCCGGTCCGCGGAGCGCCGCGACGCGGTGGCCTC
>NZ_JBVPVA010000527.1:0-2719 GCF_055612215.1 Actinomycetospora sp.
GGGCGCCGCCGGCGCCGCCCATGCCGCCGAAGATGCCGCCGAGCAGGTCACCGAGGCCGCCGCCACCACCGCCCGCCCGGCCGCCGCCGAACAGGTCGTTGACGTCGAAGCCGGCGGTCGCGCCCGTGCCGCGGCCGCCGAAGCCGCCGTTGCCGCCGCCGAACCCGCCGAAGCGGCCGCCGGCGAAGAGGCTGCGGGCCTCGTCGTACTCGCTGCGCTTCGTCGGGTCCGAGAGCACCCCGTAGGCCTCGCCGGCCGCCTTGAAGCGGGCCTCGGCCTTCGCGTCCCCCGGCTTGGTGTCCGGGTGGTTCTCCCGCGCGATCTTGCGGTAGGCCTTCTTGATCTCGTCCTGCGAGGCGTCCTTGCCGACGCCGAGCTCACGGTAGAAGTCCTTCTCGAGCCAGTCACGATCGGCCATCGTGGGTTCGTCCTCCCTCCCGTGAGCCCGGCGTCCGCGCGGACTCGTCCTCGAGTATCGACCCCCGAGGGGATCGTCAGGCGTTCTCGCTGCCGCCGGCGGAACCGCTGCCGGCGGGTACGGCGTCCGGGTCGTGGTCGGTGACCTCGACCATCGCCGGCCGGATCACCTTCTCGCCGAAGCGGTAGCCACGACGCATCACGATGGTGACGGTCGGCCCGTCCACCTCGGCGGAGGTCCCGTGCGCGACGGCCTCGTGCACCGACGGGTCGAACGCGTCGCCGACCTCGCCGAACCCGGTGAGCCCGGCCCGTGTCAGGGTCTCGGTGAGCCGGTCGGCCACCACCTTGAACGGGCCGGTCAGGTCGCCGTGGGCGCTCGCGCGCTCGACGTCGTCGAGCACGGTGAGCAGTTCCCCCGCGACCTGCGCCTTCGCGCCGGTGACGGTGGCCTCGCGGTCACGCTCGACCCGGCGCCGGTAGTTCGCGTACTCCGCCGACAGGCGCTGCAGGTCGGCGGTGCGCTCCTCGAGTTCGGTGCGCACGCGCGCGAGTTCGGGGTCGACCGCCTGGGCGCCGTCGGCGTCGGGCGTCCGGCCCGGGTCCTGCGTGCCGCTGGTCGGCACGCCGCCCACGGCCGCGTCCGGCGCCTGGTCGCCGTCGGCGGGCGCGCCCTCGACGGTCACCCCGCCGGGAGCGTCCGATCCGGCGCCGAACTCCTCCTGGTGGTCCTTGACCGACTCCTCGGCCGGGTGCTCCACGGTGACCTCCTCATCTCCTCGGCCGCGCCCTGCCGTGGGGCCGGGCGCGGCACCGGTGTCCGGTGTGGTCACTGCTTCTTGTCGTCGTCGACGATCTCGGCGTCGACGACGTCGTCGTCCCCGCCGGGCGTCGCGCCCTCACCGGCCGCACCCGCGGCGCCGGTGGCGTCGCCGGACTGCTGCGCCTGGGCGTAGATGGCCTGGCCGAGCTCCTGGGAGTCGGTCGCGAGCTTCTCGACCGCGGTCTTGACGGCCTCGGTGTCGTCGCCCTCGAGGGTCTTCTTCAGGTCGTCGAGCGAGCCCTGGACCTTGTCCTTGACCTCCGCGGGGACCTTGTCGCCGTTCTCGGAGAGGACCTTCTCGGTCTGGTGGACCAGCGACTCCGCCTGGTTGCGGGTCTCCGCGGCCTCACGCCGCTTGCGGTCCTCGTCGGCGTGGGCCTCCGCGTCGGAGACCATGCGGTCGATCTCCTCCTTGGACAGGGCCGACCCGCCGGTGATGGTCATCGCCTGCGACTTGCCGGTGCCCTTGTCGACGGCCGACACGTTCACGATGCCGTTGGCGTCGATGTCGAAGGTGACCTCGATCTGCGGAACGCCCTGCGGGGCGGGCGGCAGGCCGGTGAGCTCGAACATGCCGAGCTTCTTGTTGTAGGCCGCGATCTCGCGCTCGCCCTGGAAGACCTGGATCTGCACCGACGGCTGGTTGTTCTCCGCCGTCGTGAAGACCTCGGACTTCTTGGTCGGGATCGTCGTGTTCTTCTCGATCAGCTTGGTCATCACGCCGCCCTTGGTCTCGATGCCCAGGGACAGCGGGGTGACGTCGAGGAGCAGGACGTCCTTCACGTCACCGCGCAGGACACCGGCCTGGAGCGTGGCGCCGACGGCGACGACCTCGTCCGGGTTGACGCCCTTGTTGGGGTCCTTGCCGCCCGCGAGCTCCTTGACCAGCTCGGTCACGGCGGGCATGCGGGTGGAGCCGCCGACCATGACGACGTGGCTGATCTGGCCCACCGAGATGCCGGCGTCCTTGACGACCTGGTTGAACGGCTTGCGGCACCGCTCGAGCAGGTCCGCGGTGATCCGCTGGAACTCCGAGCGCGACAGGGTCTCGTCGAGGAACAGCGGGTTCTTGTCGGCGTCGACGGTGATGTAGGGCAGGTTGATGCTCGTGGAGGCCGAGCTCGACAGCTCGATCTTCGCCTTCTCGGCGGCCTCACGGAGCCGCTGCATCGCCATCTTGTCCTTGGACAGGTCGATGCCCTGCGAGCCCTTGAACTTGTCGACGAGCCAGTTGATGATCCGCTCGTCCCAGTCGTCACCGCCGAGGTTGTTGTCGCCGTTGGTGGCGCGCACCTCGACGACGCCGTCGCCGATGTCGAGCAGCGAGACGTCGAACGTGCCGCCGCCGAGGTCGAAGACGAGGATCGTCTGCTCGCTCTCGCCCTTCTCCAGCCCGTAGGCGAGGGCGGCCGCGGTGGGCTCGTTGACGATGCGCAGCACGTTGAGGCCCGCGATCTGGCCGGCCTCCTTGGTGGCCTG
>NZ_JBVPVA010000651.1:0-3884 GCF_055612215.1 Actinomycetospora sp.
TTCCAAGGAGCAGCTGGTGACGGCGGCGGTCGTGCGCTTCTTCCGGACGGCGACGGGGCGGGTGGAGGCCGCCGTCGCCGAGGTGTCCGACCCGGCGGAACGCCTGGTGGCCTACCTGCGCGCCGTCGCGGCGGAGCTCGCCTCCGCGTCGGCACGGTTCTTCGAGGACCTCGCGTCGTTCCCCCCGGCCGCGGACATCTACCGGCGCAACACGCGGGCGGCCGCCGGACGTGTGCGGGAGATCATCGCCGAGGGCGTCGAGTCCGGGGCGTTCCGCGACGTGCACGTGGGACTGGCGGCCGAGGTGATCGCCTCGACGATGGAGGCGATCCAGCAGCGCCGGATCGCGGCGACGACGGGGCTGGCCGATGCCGAGGCCTATGAGCAGCTCGCGACGTTGCTCGTGCGGGGTCTGCGGTCGGGCTGAGGTCGCGTCCCCCCCGCGAGGGGCACACGGCGCAGGAATTCCGGGCGCCTGTCTTGCGCCCAGTGCCCCTGATCATCGGTTTCGGCGGGGGATCGTCCGGCCTGCTCCACGAGGGGCACAGGGCGCAGAAAATTCCGGGGCCGAGCTGCCTCCAGTGCTGTTTGATCATCGAGCGGTGGCGGTAGCGGCGGGACGGGGTGCACCACGGCCGGGGACGGGGTGCACCGCCGCAGGCCGACGCTCAGCTCTTCCGCGCCGTGAAGCGCAGCCGCCCGTCGGACATGAGACCGACGTCGGGATCGTCGTCGAACCCGGCCGCCGTCAGCCGTGCCGGCAGCGTCCCCGGGTCGACGACGACCATCGTGTCGCCGATGTGCAGCAGGCGGAACCGCAGGCTGGGCTGCGAGTCGACCCCACGGAACACCCCGCCCGGACGCAGGACCCGGCACGCCTCGGCGAACAGCGCGTCCTGGAGCGCCCGCGAGGGGACGTGGTGGAGCATCGTGAAGCAGACGACCGCGGAGAACCGCCCGTCCTCGAACGGCAGCGCGGTGCCGTCCCCGTGGACGATCGTCGCCCGTCCCGCGTACTCCGCCGCCAGCCGCGACGCGGAGGCCTCGTCCACCTCCACCGCCGTCAGCCGCGGCACCCGCCCGACCAGCACCGCCGTCGTCGCGCCGTAGCCGGGCCCGATCTCGAGGACGTCGTCGCCCAGGTCCGCGTCGGCGAGGTCGCGGGGCATCCGGTCCGCGACCTTGGCGGCCCAGTCGGCGGAGCTGCAGAGGCGGCGGTGCATCAGGTTCATCGGCACGGTGGGAGACGATCCCGCGTCCGCGCCCTCGACGGAACGGGCGACCACGACGAACGCCGGTCGAGCCCCGGGAACACGGACGCCGGGCCCACGCGTGGTGGGCCCGGCGTCGTGATCAGCTGGCGGAGGATACGGGATTCGAACCCGTGAGGGTGTTACCCCAACACGATTTCCAATCGTGCGCCTTAGGCCGCTCGGCCAATCCTCCGCGGACGAGGGTACAGGCCGGGGGCACGGCCCCCGCTCCGGTGGTGGGGCACCCGACGAGGCCGCCCGACCGGGAGTCGAGGGGCCTCGCGCGGCCCGGTACAGTGGGCGCCGGACCCCGCGCGGCGTCCATCCTGTGAACTCCCCCAGGGCCGGAAGGCAGCAAGGGTCAGCGGGCTCTGGCGGGTGCGCGGGGTCCCCTTTCGTCTCCCCGCCGTGGTCGCCCCAGCCGGGCCCACGTCGTCGGACCCTCCGCGTAACCTCGGCGCCGTGGCGGGGATCGAGACTGTGCACCCGGCGGGGCCGGACCGATGAGCCTGGCGCTGTACCGGCGGTACCGGCCGGCGACGTTCGCCGAGGTCGTCGGGCAGGAGCACGTCACCGAGCCGTTGCGCACGGCGCTGTCGGCCGGCCGGATCAACCACGCCTACCTGTTCTCCGGGCCGCGCGGCTGCGGGAAGACCTCGAGCGCCCGGATCATGGCCCGCTCGCTGAACTGCGAGCAGGGGCCGACGCCCGATCCGTGCGGAGTCTGCGAGTCGTGCATCGCGCTCGCGCCCAACGGGCCGGGGTCGCTCGACGTCACCGAGATGGACGCCGCCAGCCACAACGGCGTGGACGACGCCCGCGAGCTCCGCGACCGCGCGCACTTCGCGCCGGTGAGCTCGCGCTACCGCGTCTTCATCATCGACGAGGCGCACATGGTGACCACGGCGGCGTTCAACGCGCTGCTCAAGGTCGTCGAGGAGCCGCCCGAGCACCTGATCTTCGTCTTCGCGACGACGGAGCCGGACAAGGTGCTGCCGACCATCCGCTCGCGCACGCACCACTACCCGTTCCGGCTGCTGCCGCCGAGCACGCTGCGCGGCCTGCTCGAGCGGATCTGCGCCGAGGAGGGCGTGTCGGTCGAGCCGGCCGTCTATCCGCTCGTGGTCCGCGCCGGCGGCGGCTCGGCGCGTGACTCGCTCTCGGTGCTCGACCAGCTGCTCGCCGGCGCGGACGCCGAGGGCGTCACGTACGCGCGGGCGGTCGGGCTGCTGGGGGTCACCGACGTCGCGATCCTCGACGACGTCGTCGACGCCCTCGGCGCGGGGGACGGCTCCGCGGTGTTCGGGGCCGTGGACCGGCTCGTCGAGGCGGGGCACGACCCACGGCGCTTCGCCGCGGACCTGCTGCAGCGGCTGCGTGACCTCATCCTCGTGCACGCGGTGCCCGACGCCGGGGAGAAGGGGCTGGTCGACGTCCCCGCCGACGAGCTCGAGCGGATGGTCGACCAGGCCCAGCGGCTCGGGCCGGCCGCCCTGGCCCGGCACGCGGAGCTGGTGCACACCGCGCTGACCGAGATGCGCGGGGCCACGGCGCCGCGACTGCTGCTGGAACTGGTGTGCGCGCGGATGCTGCTGCCGGCGGCGTCGTCGTCGGACGCGGCCCTGGTGCAGCGCCTCGAGGGCGTCGAGCGCCGGCTGCAGGCGGGTGCGACGGCGGGTGCGGGCGGCCCGCTCGCGCCGGGTGCCGGTCCGGCGGTCCCCGACGAGGGCGACGCCCGCTTCCGTCGTCCGTCCCGCCGTCCGGGCGAGGCCGACGGCTCGTCGTCCGCCGGGGCCTCGGCGGGTGGGTCGGGCGCGCCCCGGCCCGCCGACGCCATGGACGCCACCGTCGAGCCGCCGACCGACCGGCCGACCGCGACGGTGCAGGCGCCTCGGCCGGAGCGCCCGGCCCGCGAGGAGGCGCCCGGGTCGCCCGTGGTCCGGCCCGCCGAGCCCGCCGCTCCGCCCGCGAGTCCGGAGCCCGCGGAGCGCCCGTCGCGGCCCGAACCGACGCCGGCCGCCGCTCCGGCCGCCGCAGCGCCGTCCACCGCGCCCGGGGCGATGGACGCGGCGGGGCTGCGCCGCATCTGGTCGGAGGTCATGACCGCCGTGCGCGAGGCGAGCAAGCCGACGCACGCGCTGCTGCAGAACGCCACGGTCGCCGCCGTCGAGGGCACCACCGTCACGCTCGCGATGCCGACCGCCCCGCTCGCCAAGCAGCTCTCGCAGCCCAACCGCGCCGGGCACGTGACCTCGGCGCTGGGCCGGGTCCTGTCCGGGGAGTGGGCGCTGCGGGCGGTCGACGCCGAGGGGAACGCCCCGGGGGGTTCCGGAGGCGGCCCCGACCCGCGCGGGCGCGGCGGCCCCCCGGCCGGTCCGTCACGGGCGCAGCCACCCGCGCGCGGGACGTCGGCCCCCGACGCACGGTCCTCGGGCGCGTGGCCCGCCGACGAGCGGCCCGACGCCGGGTCCGGTGCCTCGGCCGGCCGGCCGCCGGCGGGCCCCACCTCGGCCGCCCCGGCAGCCCCTGCCACGGCCGCCCGCGCCCAGTACGAGCGCCGGAGCGCCCGCGCCGGAGCGCGCACCGCGGAGCGGCCCCCGGACGCCGAGCGGTCGCGGCCCCCGGAGACCC
>NZ_JBVPVA010000894.1:0-6948 GCF_055612215.1 Actinomycetospora sp.
GCGGAAGGCCTCGACGAACACCGCGTCGATGAGGGTGTGGGTGGCCTTGCCCCCGGCCCCGTGGGCGAGGGTGACGCGCTCCTCCCGCACCCGCGGCTTGCGCCGCCGCGCCCGCTCGATGCGCTCGAGGACCTGCTCCTCGGTGCGCAGGTGCTCCGCGCCGGCGTGGGTCGCCACGGCCTCCTCGGCCCAGCCGGCGTTGACCGTGGTCCCGTGCGGGCTCCCGTTCCGGGTCGAGGTCATCGCCGCACCACCACGGGGTCGGCGAGCATCGTCGTGCCACCGGCGCGGACGCGCTCGCGGCTGAAGCGACCGAAGTTGTAGTAGGCCGCGCAGGCGCCCTCCGAGGACACCATGCAGGTCCCGATCGGGGTCTCGGGAGTGCACGCGGTCCCGAAGACCTTGCACTCCCACGGCTCGAGGACGCCCTTGAGCACCTCGCCGCACTGGCACGCCTTCGGGTCGGCGACCCGGACCCCCGGAACCTGGAAGATCCGCTCGGCGTCGAACCGGGCGTAGGCCTCGCGCACCTGCATGGCGGACTGGGAGATGAAGCCCAGGCCCCGCCACTCGAACCAGGGCCGGAGCTCCATCACCTCGCCGATGACCTCGAGGGCCCGCCGGTTCCCGTCCCAGGGCACCACCCGGCTGTACTGGTTCTCGACCTCGCAGCGGCCCTCACGCAGCTGGAGCATCAGCTGGTGGACCGACGCCAGGATGTCCAGCGGCTCGAACCCGGCGGTGACCAGCGGCTTGCCGTGGCGGGCCGCGATGAACCCGTAGGGCCGGCACCCGATCACGGTGGACACGTGGCCCGGGCCGAGGAAGCCGTCGAGGCGCAGGTCCGGCGAGTCGAGGATGGCCTTGATCGCCGGGATGATCGTCACGTGGTTGCAGAAGATCGAGAAGTTCTCGATCCCCTCACGGGCGGCCCGGAGCACCGTCATAGCGGTCGACGGGGCGGTGGTCTCGAACCCGATGGCCATGAACACGACGCGCTTGTCCGGGTTGTTGCGCGCGATCTTCAGGGCGTCCAGGGGCGAGTAGACCATCCTGATGTCGGCGCCGGCGGCCTTCGCGTCGAAGAACGAACCGTCCCCGCCGGGCACCCGCATCATGTCGCCGAACGCCGTCATGATCACGTCGGGCTCCTGCGCGATGGCGATCGCGTCGTCCACGCGTCCCATCGGGAGCACGCAGACCGGGCAGCCGGGTCCGTGCACGAGCCGGACCGAGTCGGGCAGGTGGTCCTCGAGCCCGTGCTTGTAGATGGTGTGGGTGTGGCCGCCGCACACCTCCATGAAGGCGTAGCGACGGCCCGGCTCGGCCAGCTCGGCGATGCGGGCGGCGAGCGCCCGCGCGGTGTCCGCGTCGCGGAACTCGTCGACGTACTTCACAGCCCCTCCTGACCGACGGCGCTGGTGGTGAAGTCGGCCATCTCCTGGTCGAAGGTCGGCCCCATGGCGTGCAGCATCTCCAGGGCGGCCTGGGCCTCGCTCTCGTCGATCTTGGCCAGGGCGAAGCCGACGTGGATGAGGATCCAGTCGCCGATCGCGAGCTCCTCCTCATCACGGACGAGGCCGACGTTGACGCGGCGCCGCACGCCGGCCACGGAGACCAGCGCCAGGTCGGTGTCGTCGGTCGGCATCTCCACGAGCTCCCCCGGAATGCCCAGGCACATCAGCGCACCTCCTGCCCGCCGGCCACGCGGCCCGCGATGGTGATCGATTCCAGGACGAGGTCGTCGCCGTGGACCAGCTCGAGGTCGTGCGCACCGCAGCTCCCGCACGCGGTGACGAGCTCGTCGGCGACAGTGGGATGACCGCAGCCGCGGCAGCGGACCTCGACCGCCACCTCGACGACCTCGACGTGGGCCCCGTCGGCCACCCCGCCCTCGCCGACCAGCGCGAACGCCTGGTCGAAGACGTCGCGGTCGAGCCGTTGGAGGGCGCCCACGTGCAGGCGCAGGGCCGCCACCGGACGCCCGGCGGCGCGCGCCTCGACCGCCTCGAGCACCGATGCCGCCACGCCGAACTCGTGCATCCCGGCTCCTCCCGCTCAGCGTCCGTGCTCGGCTACATCGCGCGCAGGCGCAAGTACCGCTTGACGTCCGGGATGGACTCCTTCACCACCCAGCCGGCACCGACCAGCACTGCCGCCACGAGAATGATCTTCATCGGTCGTCTCCTTCGTCCGTGGTTCCAGGGAGCGGCCCTCGACGAGCCGCTCGACGAGCCGGTGGATCGCGCCCACGGCCGCGTCCACGGCGCCGGCCACGGGCGGGGACAGGCCCATGCCCGCGCCGAGGTGCGCCGGCTCGCACCCGAGGACGAGCACCCGGTCGAGCCCGTGGGTCCCGACGCCGCGGGCCAGGGCGCCGATCAGCTCGAGCACCGCGTCCGGTTCCATGCCGTGCGGGTCGAACGCCGCGTCCCCGGTCATGGCGGCCAGGTCGTGCTCGAGCAGGTAGAGCGACCCGGGCGGCCCGCCGCCGTGGGTCGCGTCGACGACGACGAGCACCCGGTAGCCCTCCAGCACCTGGTAGGCCAGGTGCATCCCGCGGATACCGACGTCGACGACGTCGACCTCCCCGGGCAGGCCGCCCGAAGCGAGCAGGCGCCGAGCCACCTCGGAGCCGAAGCCGTCGTCGGAGAGGAAGACGTTGCCGACCCCGGCGACGAGCGTCCTCACGACGCACTCCCCGGTCGGGCACCGAGCGCGAGCTCGTCGGGCCGGAAGTACCGGTACCGGCCGTGGAGGGCCTGCAGGTCCGCGCCCGGGTCGTCGTCGATCGAGACCGCGACGTGGGTCTGCCCGTCGACGTCGCGCAGGACGGCCTGCACGGTGGCCGCGACGCCGCGCAGGAACGTGTCCTGCGCGTCGCTGCCCGCCCCGGGGACGAGGATCACCGCGCTGCCTCGCGACACCAGCTGCCCGTCGACCGCCGCGGTGTCGGTGTCCGGATCGACCGACGCGTCGGCGGCCGGGTCCCACCACGGCACGCCCGGCGTGACGAGGGTGGGGATCGCGTCCGCGTCGGGGGCCCGCCCACCCGGTCGGACCGTGCCGTGGAGACGTTCGAACATGGCCGGGCCCATGGCATCGAGGGCGTCGAGGATCCCGGCCGCCCGCGGGTCGGTGGCGCGCGCCTCGCGCTTCTCGTCGTCGGTGAGGGCGAGGGTGCGCAGGCTGAGGATCTCGTCGTTCTCGGTGCCGTCGAAGAGGTCGGTGGGGCTCTCCGGGGCGAGCTGGGGGTGGTCGTCGAGGATGATCGGTGACGCCAGCACGAGCCGGGTGTCGCCTTCGGGGCCCGCGAGCACCGGCCAGCTGTGCTGGTTGACGCACTCGGCCACGGCCGGGCGCGCCCACTCCGGGGGGTCCGCGCTGGAGAGGAAGGCGCCGGCGTCGAGGCCCAGCACGGTGTGCGCGGAGATCAACGACGAGCGGAGCACCTCCTCGCGGACCTCGCCGGCGCCCGCGACGGCGTCGTTGACCACGTCGACCCGCAGCCGCAGCGCTCCGTAGGGACCCGGCACCGGGACGGCGGAGACCAGGAGGTGGCCCGTGATCGGCCGGGTGGTCCGGACGTAGGAGCCGTGCACGGTGCCGGAGACGTCGGTGATCGGCTCACGGGTCTCGGTGCCCGGGAGGGTGATCGGCACGCTCGTGGTGCCCTCGCGGAGGTCGTCGACGCGCACGGCGGCGTCGACCTGGCGGGGGAGGGCCTCGTCCCACGCGAAGTGCGGGTCGCCCTCGACGGTGAGCTCGTCGAGGGGTGCGCCGTCGGGCCCGACGAGGGTGCGCTGCTGCACCTGCAGGAACCGCACGCGCAGGCGCAGGGCCGCTCCGGCACGGGGTTCGAGCAGCAGCTCGGTGCGGCTGCGGCTGGGCTCGGCGAGTCGCTCGGACGCCTCGGGCGGCACGAGGACACCGAACTGCCAGCGCAGTGCGTTCTTCTGCGCCGAGGCGCGGTAGGGGTAGAGGAGATAGCCCTCGAACAGGACCGCGTCCGCCACCGCGGCCACCGCGTCGAGGGGATCGGGGGTGCTCATGACGACGGTCCCCCGGCCTCGTCGAGCAGCGTGTCGAAGGTCTGCTCCCAGGTCGGGAGCGCCCGCGCGGCGCGCCAGGCCGAGAGCCGCGTCAGGGTGTCCTCGGGCAGCTGCAGCCAGGCGGTGCCGCCGTGGTGGGCGGCCATCATCCGGGTCCACACGTCGATCGGGAGCCGGAACGTGGTCTCCGAGCTCCACGGGACCAGGCCGACCTGGACCCCGGTGGCGGCATCGGGGGACTCGTAGAACACGGTGCCGCTGAACAGCAGGAGCAGCGGGACCTCGCCGCCGTCGGCGAGTCCGCGGAAGTAGCGGGTCGCCGCGACCTCCGTGTCGTAGGTCAGCGGCACCTCGAGGACGAGCTCGTGCTCGCCGGTGAACGAGGTGGTGACGCTCGCGACCGTCGCGAGCTGCATCGGGTTGAGGGTGCGGCCCCAGCGCTCGGGGTCGCCGAAGAGCTCGACCAGGCGGCTCTGCTCGGTGGGGGAGTAGCGGCGCCGGGCGGGCTCGATGCGGATCTGGCTGCTCAGCGCGAGCGCATGGATCCGCGTCCCGGTGGTCTCGGTGATCGTGAGGGACAGGCGCAGGGTCGGGCCGAGGGCGTGCGCGTCGTGGTCGGCGCCGGTCACCGCGAACCGGAATGCGGGCCCGGGGGCGGTGCGGGGGAACGGGAGCGTCACCGGGGCACCTCCCGGCTGCGGGCCTCGACGGCATCGAAGAAGGCGTCGATGTGCCCCCACGCCTCGGCGCCACCGTCGAAGCCCCGCCAGTGGCGGCGGACGAGGCCGACGAGCCGGTAGCAGGCGTCCACCGGGACGAGCACGCAGCGGGTCGCCGTGCCGTCCCGGGTGGCGCGACGGACCAGCAGTGCCTCGACGTCGGGCTCGAGCAGCGCGGCGAGCCGGCCGCCGCCGACGCCCTCGGACCAGTGGGCGAGGTCGAGCTCGCTCTCCGTGGCGCCGGCCGGGCTGGGGTAGCAGGCGAGCACCGACGGCCCCGACCCGGCGGCATCCGGCACTCCCGTGCTGAGCAGGAAGAACGCCATGCCGACCGGGATCTGCAGGGCGTCCCACTGCTGGTCGGTGAGCACGAACTCGGGGTCGCGCAGGTAGCGGTCGGGAATCGTGCGGAAGCCCGAGAACGCGCCGGCGGGCGCGTCGGCGGGGCGGTCCCGGAACAGGAGGGCGCACGGCCGGCACGCGCACTTCAGCGAGCGCTCCGCGATGTGCACGAGGTGCGGGTGCTCGGCGGCGACCTCGGTGCCGCACAGATCGCACCGCTCGGCCGGGACGGCGGGTTCCGTGGGTCCCGGACGTGCGGTCAGGAACCGCCGCAGGCCCGCGACCTCCGGGCCGGCCGTCATGACCCGGCCGCGGCGACGGTCGAGGTGCCCGGGGGCCGCAGCCCGATCTGCAGCAGCGCCGGCCCCGGCGCCTCCGCGGCGAACTCGACCGCGGCCACCTCCGGGGCGAGCTCGGCCACCGCGGTGCGCACGACGTCGCGCACCGTGTCCGACGACGACCCGCAGCCTGCGGCGAGCGTGACGTGCACGGTGCCGGTGTGGGTGTCCACCCGGTCGAGGGTGATGCCCGAGCCGTGGCTGCCCAGCCGGCGCCGCGCGGTGTCGAGCGCGTGCCCGACCCGCACCGGCAGCTCCACGGGGTGCAGGTCGTGGAGGGTCAGCAGGGCCGCGACCAGGGGGTCGGCCGCCATCCGGTGGACCATCGTGTCGCCGGCCCCGAGCCGGACGATCGAGATCATCTGGGCGAGACCGGCGCCGTAGAACTGCATGAGGACCCGCACCAGGTCCTCACCGACCTCGCGCGAGGTGTCGTCGGTCGAGAGCTCGTCGAGCAGCTCGGTGATGGTCCCGGCGACGGCGCCCGGGTCGGTGTCCTCCTCGGGGGGTGCCATCGTCAGGGCAGGTTGAGCTGGGTCGGCGACGTCTCGCGGTGCAGCTGTTTCCCGTCGCCCAGGTACATGTGCACCCCGCACGGCAGGCAGGGGTCGAAGCTGCGGACGGCCCGCATGATGTCGATGCCCTTGAAGTCCTCGGGCTTGTTCTCCTCGAAGATCGGGGTGTTCTGCACCGCGTCCTCGTAGGGCCCCGGAGTGCCGAACTTGTCGCGCACGCTGCCGTTCCACGGCGTCGGCGGGTAGGGGTGGTAGTTCGCGATCTTGCCGTCGCGGATCACCATGTGGTGCGAGAGCACGCCGCGGACGGCCTCGGTGAAGCCGACGCTGACGGACTCGTCGGGGACCTCGAACGACTCCCAGGTCTTCGTGTTCCCGCCGCGGACCTCGGCCAGCGCCTTCTCGAGGAAGTACATCGCCGCGGCCGCGGCGTAGGCCTGGAAGTAGGTCCTCGCCCGGTCGCGCTCGATCGCGTTGGAGAGCGGCCGGCCCTGCTTGTCGACCGGCGGGGACCAGGTGAAGGTCTTCTCCGGCCTGTTCACCGTCTTCGGGAGGTTGAGCTCGACGCTGTGCCCGGTGGAGCGGACGTAGCCGATGTCGACCTGGTCGGCCAGGGCGGTGGCCCAGAGGCGGGCGATCGGGCCGCCGCCGGTGTCGAGGGCCAGGTGCTCCTTGCCGTCGAACCAGCGCGGCGACATCGTCCACGAGTACTTGTCGTCGAAGTCGCGCTTCTGCGGTGCCGGGATCGTGTGCTGGTTCCACGGGTGGCGCTGGTCGACCGGGTTGCCCAGCGGGTCGTGCGTGACGAAGACCTCCTGGTCGGCCCAGTCCCGGTAGAACGAGTGGCCGAGCAGGATGCGGATGCCGAGGTTGATCTCGGTGAGGTCGTTGGTGACGAGCCTGCCGTCGACGACGACGCCGGGGGTGACGAACATCTTTCGTGCCCACGCCGTCATGTTGCGGTAGGTGAAGTCGCAGTGGT
>NZ_JBVPVA010000902.1:0-2131 GCF_055612215.1 Actinomycetospora sp.
GCGTACTCCGCCGCGATCGACGGGCTGGCGATCGGGCAGGACGCCGGGTCGTGCGGCGCCGTGGTGCAGCGTGCCGCCGGCGGCGTCGAGGACGAGCACCGAGCAGCGGCTGTCCGGGATCAGCTCCTCGAGGGCGAGCGTCACGGCGTCGAGCACCTCGCCGCGTCCGGCCCCGCCCGCCAGCAGCTCCAGCACCCGGTGCTGGCGGTCGAGCAGGTCCGCGGCGTCGGCGGTGTCGAGGGTCTCGTGCGCGCGGCCGGTCACGGGTCGAGCTGGTAGCCGACGCCGCGCATCGTGCGGATGCGAGGGCGGGCCGCCGGGTCGAGGCCGAGCTTGGCGCGCAGCCGGTGGACGTGCTCGGTCACCGTCGCCTCCCCCTGCCAGCCCTCGCTGCACCACACCTGTCCGAGCAACTGGGCCCGGCTGAAGACCTGGCGCGGGTGGGCGACGAGGAAGGCCAGCAGGTCGAACTCCCGTGCGGTCAGCTCGACGGGGGCGCCGTCGACGGTGATCTCGCGGGCCGCCGCGTCGAGCGCCAGCCGCCCGCACACCACCGGGGGCCCGGCCGCCGTCGTGGGCCGTGCGCGGCGCAGCACGGAACGGACCCGGGCGGCCAGTTCGCCCGGGGAGAACGGCTTGACCAGGTAGTCGTCGGCGCCGAGGTCGAGCCCGACGATGCGGTCGGTCTCCCCGCTGCGCCCCGAGAGCACGATCACCGGCAGGGCCTCGGTGACGGGCGCGCCGCGGACCCGGCGCAGCACGTCCAGGCCGCCGAGACCGGGCATCGAGAGGTCGAGCACGACGAGGTCGGGAGGCTCGGTGCCGATCGCGGCGAGGGCCTCGTCGCCGTCACCGGCCTGGGCGACGGTGAACCCGTCGGACTCCAGCTGCCAGGACGCGAGCGTGCGCACGGCCTCGTCGTCGTCGACGACGAGCACCCGCGGTGTGCTCGGGTCCACGGCGACCCCCTCCCGGTCCGTCGGGGTGGATCGTGCCCATCCCGTGACCCGGCCCACAAGAGCGCCCGCCGAGGGGCCCGCTCCGTTGTGCGTCCGTTGAGGAATCGTTGTCGAGCCTGTGAGGTGGGTCACCCAGGGTGGGTCCTGGCCGCCGCGTCGCCGACCCCGGGAGACACCCCGTCATGAAGCTCGCCCTCTACCTGCCGAACTTCCGCACGCAGATCACCGTCAAGGAGCTCGAGGACCTCACCGAGCTCGCCGAGGAGCTCGAGTTCGACTCCGTCTGGACGCTCGACCGGATCGTCGTCCCGGAGGCGTCCGACCGGGAGCAGCTGCAGTACTCGTTCGGGATGATGGACGGGCTGCCCAACGCGCTGCCCGTGGCCTCCACGGGCAACTGGCTCCAGGGCTTCCCGCTCATCCCGTGGCTCGCGGCGAAGACCTCGAAGGTCCGCATCGGGATGAGCATCATCGACACGCCGTTCCGCTCGCCCGGCGTCCTCGCGGCGGAGCTGGCGACGATCGACCACCTGTCGAACGGCCGGCTCAACGTCGGGGTCGGGTCCGGGTGGATGCCCGAGGAGTTCGCCGCCGCCAGCGCGTCCCACATCTTCCCGAAGCGCCACAAGCACGTCCGCGAGTCGATCGAGATCATGCAGGGCATCTGGGCCAACGAGCACTTCGAGTACCACGGCGAGTTCGCCGACTTCGACCTGTGCGGGTTCGGCGCGAAGCCACTCCAGCAGCCGCGGCCGCCGATCTTCATGAGCGGGCTCAAGGACCCCCTGCGCTCGGCGAAGCGCATCACCAAGTACGACCTCGACGGGTGGATCGGCATCCAGGACTCGCCGGAGGGTCTCGCGAAGTGGCTCACCGCGATCGACCAGCAGTTCGAGGAGATCGGGAGCCCGAAGCGGTCGAAGGACCTCGAGATCTGCAGCATGATCTGGACGGTCATCACCGACGAGGAGGTCGACCAGACCGTCAACGGCGTCGCGTCCAACCTGCTGGTCGGCACGGAGAAGCAGCTGACCGACCGGCTCAAGGCCTACCGGGAGGCGGGCATGACGATGCCGCTGATCTGGCCGCCGTTCACGGACGTGCCCACCTCGAAGACGATGGACGACCTGAAGCGGATCAAGAACGACATCATGCCGAAGGTGGAGGCCGTC
>NZ_JBVPVA010000941.1:0-15929 GCF_055612215.1 Actinomycetospora sp.
CGGCCCCCGGCGCGCTGTCGGGGTCCCGCGCGCCGTCGGGCTCGACGGGGCGCTCGGTGCCGCCGGGCCCCGTGCGGTCGACGGTCGTCATCGGGAGAGCCTATCGGGAAATGTACCCACCGGTACAATGAGGGGGTGGGCAGGGACGAGGAGCGCCGGAGCGGCGTGCCGCCGACGGCCCGCGGGCGCCGGACCCGCCAGCAGATGGTCGAGGCCGCGGCCGGGCTCATGCACGCCCACGGCATCGCGGCCACCGGGGTGGGTGACGTGCTCGCGGCGACGGGCACCGGGAAGTCGCAGCTCTACCACCACTTCGCCGGCAAGCAGGGCCTCGTCCTCGCCGTCATCGACCACCAGCTCGCCCTGGTGCTCGCCGCGCAGCCGCGCCTCGCGCCCGACACCGACGGCGACGTCCGCGCCTGGGCGCTGGACGTCCTCGCCGGCCACCGCGGCGGCGACGGCCCGCTCAGCTGCCCGCTGGGGGTGCTGAGCAGCCAGGTCGACGACGACCCGGTCCTCCGCGCGCACCAGGCCGCCGCCTTCGACCGCTGGCGCGACGCCCTCGCGCACCTGGTCCGCGTCGGGCGGGACCAGGGGACAGTGACCGCGGCCGGGGCGCCCACCGAGCTCGCCGGCGTGCTGCTCGCCGCGCTCCAGGGCGGCCTCATGCTCGCCCGGCTGGCCCGGGACGTGCGCCCGCTCGAGATCGCCCTCGACGCGGCGCTCGCCCGTCTCGGTGTCCACGGCGCCTCCCTGGTGTCCTCACCGGACGCGGCCGCCGAGGTCGTGTGACGACGGTCCGGTGCTCCCGCCCGTGTGAACGTCCGGGAGCCAGCGGGTACCGGTTCGACGGGGCCCGCGGACGCGAGCCCCTCGCACCGAGGAGGCCCGAGTGGCGGACAACATCTACCGGAAGACCGAGATCGTCGGGACGTCCGAGACCAGCGTGGACGACGCGATCCAGGGAGCCATCAAGCGCGCGGCGCAGACGCTGCGCCAGATCGGGTGGTTCGAGGTCTCCGAGATCCGCGGCCACGTCGAGAACGGCGAGATCGCCCACTACCAGGTCACGCTGAAGGTGGGCTTCGCCCTCGAGGACACCAAGCCCTGAGCCGGACGGGTCCGGCGGCGGTGCGCGCGGTCGCGCCGCCGCCACGGCCCACCCCGTCCGTCGATGGTTGGGTAAGCTCAGTACATGTGAGGCACCGGTGACCGCAGGGACGGCGATGTTCGCCTCGCTGCGCAACCGCAACTACCGGCTCTTCGCCTCCGGCCAGGTCGTGTCGCTCGTCGGCACGTGGATGCAGCGGGTGGCGCAGGACTGGCTGGTGCTCAACCTCTCCGGCGGCAGCCCGGTCGCCCTCGGCGTCGCCGCCGCCCTGCAGTTCGGTCCGACGCTGGTGCTCTCGCTCGTCGGCGGCGCGTTCGCCGACCGCTACGACAAGCGGCACCTGCTCATCGCGCTGCAGGTGGGCATGGGCGTCTGCGCGCTCACCCTCGGCGTGCTCGACACCACCGGCACCGCGACGCTGCCGATGGTCTACGTCCTGTGCTTCCTGCTGGGCTGCTTCTCCGCGGTCGACGCCCCGGTGCGCCAGTCGTTCGCCGGCGAGATGGTCGGGCCCGGCGCGCTGCAGAACGCCGTCGCGCTGAACTCGATGACGTTCAACACCGCGCGCATCGTCGGGCCCGCCGTCGCCGGGCTGATGATCGCCGCCGTCGGCACCGGGTGGGTCTTCCTGGTCAACGCTGCGACCTTCGTCGCGGTGGTCACCGGCCTGGCGCTGATGCGCCCCGCCGACATGTTCGCCTATGAGAAGCGCCCGGGGCGGGCGCTCGGCGCGGTGCTCGAGGGGCTGCGCGAGGTCCGGCGCCGCCCCGACCTCATCGTGCTGCTGACCGTCGTCTTCTTCGTCTCCACGGTCGGTATCAACTTCTTCATGACGCTCGCGATCACCGCGCGCAACGTCTTCGGCCGCGGCGCCGAGTCCTACGGACTGCTCACCTCCGCGCTCGCCGTCGGCTGCCTCGCGGGCACCTTCGTCGCGGCGCGCCGGGTCGGGCGCCCGCGGCTGCGCACGGTGCTGCTCGCGGGCCTGTTCTTCGGCGTCGCCGAGCTCTTCACGGGCGTCATGCCCACCTACGCGCTCACCGCGCTCCTGCTGGTCCCGACGGGGCTGGGGCAGCTGGTGTTCACGACGGCGGCCAACGCGGCCGTGCAACTCGGCGTGGACGAGTCCATGCGCGGCCGGGTCATGGGCCTCTACATGCTCGTGCTCCTCGGCGGCACCCCGGTGGGCGGGCCGGTGCTGGGATGGCTCGCGGAGGTCCTCGGGGGCCGCGCGCCGCTGGTGATCGGCGGCGCGGCGACCGTCGCGACCGTCGTGGTCGCGGCCGCCCTGCTGGCCTGGCAGGCCCGCCGGGCCGGCCACGCGGCCCACGCCGGACCGGCCGGGCCCGCCCCCGACGCCCCGGCTACGTGATCGGCTCCTCCATCACCGGCCAGGTGTGCACCGGCAGGTTCGCGCTCATGTGCGCCACGTAGCGCTCCAGCATCCGCCGCATGGCGACCGGGCGCGCGCACCCGTTCTTCTCCAGCGCGGCCACCATCTGCGTCTGCCACGAGGCGCCCGTGCACCCGGTGCGGCAGCGCGCCTCGATGATCGAGAGGTAGCGGTCGGCGACGGAGCGGTCGACGTCCCACGCGGCGAGTCCCTCGCGCGCCAGCGGGAGGAGCCGGTCGAGCACGAGCCGGTCCACGGCCACCGTGCCCTCACCCGGCCAGTAGAGCTGCGCGTCCAGCCCGTGCTGGGCGCCCGCGACGAAGTTGTCGTGCGCGGCCTCGAAGCTCATCGACCGCCACGGCGGGTGCTCGGAGGCGGCGAGCGCGCGGACGAGGCCGTAGAAGAACATCGCGTTCGCGACGGCGTCGATCGCGCTCGGGCCCGCGGGCAGCACCCGGTTCTCCAGCCGCAGGTGCGCGACGCCGTCGGCGACGTCGTAGACCGGCCGGTTCCAGCGCCACACGGTGCCCGAGTGCAGCCGCAGCTCGTGCAGGCCGGGCGCCTGCTCGGCGTCGAGGCAGGCGAGGGGGTCCTCGTCGTCGACCATCGGCAGCAGCGCCGGGAAGTAGCGGACGTTCTCCTCGAACAGGTCGGTGACCGAGGCGGCCCAACGGTCGCCGAACCACACCCGGGGCCGCACCCCCTGGTTGCGCAGCTCGACGGTCCGGACGTCGACCGCCTGCTCGAACAGCGGCACGCGGGTCTCAGCCCAGAGCCTCCTGCCCAGCAGGAACGGCGAGTTCGCGGCGAGCGCGACCTGGACCCCCGCGATGGCCTGGGCGGCGTTCCAGTGGGCCGGGAACGTCTCCGGGGTAAGCTGCAGGTGCAGCTGCAGGGACGTGCAGGCGGCCTCGGGGGCGATCGAGTCGACGTCGAGCACGAGGTGCTCGTCGTCCTCACCGGCGCCGGAGCGTGGGGCGCGGATGTCCAGCCGGAAGGGCTCGCCCCGCGCGTCGACCATCTGCCGGTTGAGCAGGTCGTAGCGGGGGTCGTCGGTGAGCTGGTCGGAGTCGAGGTGCTCGGGGCCGAGGGTGGGCAGGATGCCGATGGTCACGGGGGTGGCCCCGACGACGGCGGCCGAGCGGCGGGCGCCGGTGATCGACGTGACCATGTCGTTCTCGAGCGCGCACGCCGCCGTGCCGGGCAGGGTCCGCGGCGGCAGGTTGATCTCCAGGTTCCAGCGCCCGAGCTCGGTGGTGAGCAGGTCCGAGGCGGACCGGTCGAGCACGGCGTGGTTGAGCATCGCCGGCTCCATGGCGTCGTCGACCAGGACGAGCTCCAGCTCGACCCCGGTCCGCAGCTCGTCCGCCGCGAAGCGGCCCTCGCCCACCATCCGGCGCAGCGCCTCGAGGCAGCGGCGGACCTTCGTGCGGTAGTGGTCGCGGTCGGACAGGTCGGTGCGGGTGACGACCCGTCCCATCAGCGGGGGTTCCCGCCTCCCGAGTGCCGGCGGTGACCGGGAGGACTCCCCACCAGGACGCCGCTGCGGGGCGGGGTAGCCGAGGGATCGGCGGGAACGGGCACCGAGCTGGTCGGTACGGCGGTCGGCCCCATCAGTGCCCGGCTCCCTCTCTCGGCCCGCACCTCCGCCGGCGAACCGGTGGCGGGCGGGGACCTGTCCTGTTCCCCCGACGACGCGATTCACGGTGACACAGCCGTGTGTCACACACCAGGGGACGGAACCGTTCGCCTCGTCATAGCGTCCGTTCAGCGGAGCTTGTCGCGACCAGGGCGCCGCTGGGCGCATGTGCAGACGCAGTGGTCGCACCCGAGGGAGGCAGTTGGCCTAGGCGCCGCGCCCGAAGTCCTCCGGGGAGACGTTGTCGAGGAACGCCCGGAACCGGTCGACCTCCTCCTCGTCGGGCACCGGGGAGGAGCCCTCCTCGCCGGACTCGTCGTCGTCGACGAGCACCCCGGCCTCGACGAGCACGGCCTCGGTCGCGTGGATCGGCACGTCGACGTGCAGGGCGATCGCGATCGAGTCGCTGGGGCGCGCGGACACCCGCAGGCCCCGGTCGAAGACGAGGTCCGCGTAGAACGTGCCGCCCCGCACCTCGGTGATCTCGATCCGCTCCAGCGTGCGCCCGAGGGCGGACACCACGTCCGCGATGAGCACGTGGGTCAGCGGCCGCTCGGGCAGCCGGCCCTGCTGCTCGAGGGCGATCGCCTCCGCCTCGGCCAGGCCGATCCAGATCTGCAGGCAGCGCTTGCCCTGGGTCTCCTGCAGGAGCACCACGGGGTGCCGGTTCGTCTCCGACGCCGACTGCTGTGCCGCGTCGTCGACGGCCAGTACGCCGACCACCCGCATCTCGCTCACGTCTCGCCTCCCGTGCACCGCGGCCGGACCGCCCGTCTGGGTCGGGTTCCGCTTCGCTCGTCCCGTCCGGGCGGTTCGAGCGCTCCCACGCGGCGTCGCTCCCCGGTCGGTCGAGCTCCGCTGCGCTTCGTCTCCGTGGTCCGCCCCCCATCCTGGCAGCCACTGCCCGTGCCGTCAGGGCCCAGCGGGGCCGGGTCCGATCACGGGCGCGGGGAACGCCGCGCCCACGGCGTCCGTGCGCTGGGCATGCCCCCCGGACGGCCTCGGCACACCCCGGGTCCGCAGCCGGGCGTGTGCGGTGTCGCCGGAGCGGCGGGACCGGGTCTGGAACGATGCGGACCGTGGTGCGGATCGTCGAGCTGGCCGGGCCGGGGGTGGTCGACGGCACGGGGGCCGACGACGCGGGTGCGGACGCCGCGCGGCTCGACGACTTCCGCGACCTCTCCCGCGCCGACCGGCGCCCCGACCGGCCCGGCGGGCGCGGGCTCGTCCTCGCCGAGGGCACCGTCGTGGTGCGGCGCCTGCTCGACTCGCCCTACCCGCCGCGCGCCCTGCTCGGTGTCCCGCGCCGGATCGGGGAGCTCTCCCCGGAGCTCGCGGACCTCGACGTCCCCGCCTTCGTCGCCGACGCCCCGACCATGGCCGCCGTCGTCGGCTTCCACCTCAACCGCGGGGTGCTCGCCAGCGCCGACCGGGCGCCGGCGCCCCGGCTGGACGACCTCCTCGCCCGGGCCCGCCGGGTGGCCGTGCTCGAGGGCGTGAACGACCACGAGAACCTGGGGGCGCTCTTCCGCAACGCCGCGGCGCTCGGCGTCGACGCGGTCCTGCTCGCGCCCGGCTGCGCCGACCCGCTCTACCGGCGCAGCGTGCGGGTGTCGATGGGCCACGTGCTGCGGGTGCCGTTCCTCGGCGGGTCGTGGCCCGAGCTCCTCGCGGCGCTGCGGGCCGCGGGGTTCGTGCTGGCGGCGCTCACCCCGTCCGGGGACGGGCCCCCCGCCGCGCTGGCCGGCGAGGACCGGGTCGCGCTGCTGCTCGGGGCCGAGGGGCCCGGGCTCACCGACGAGGCCCTCGCGCTCGCCGACCACCGGGTCCGCATCCCGATGGCGTCCGGGGTCGACTCGCTCAACGTCGCCACCGCCGCCGCGGTGGCCTTCCACGTCGTCGGACCCGCGACGGGCCCCGCGTGACGGTCCTGGAGGTCGCGGCGGTGGGAGGCCGGGCCCTGGTCGGCGGTCACCCGCTGGGGGACGACGACGGGGCCGACGCCGGCTGGGGTGCCTACGCCCCGGGGACCGACCTCCCGGCCGAGCTCGTCGAGCTGCTCGTCGAGTGGGGCCGCGCCGCGGACGACGTCGCGCGCTCCGGCGCCGCCCCCCGCGCCACGGACGCGGTCCGGGTGAGCCGGACCGGGCGCCACCTCGCCGCCCGCGTCTCGGTGGCCCTGGGGCACTCGGTGGACTACTGCGACCCCGTCACCGGCGTCCGCGTGCCGCTGCGCGCGGTGCGGGCGGTGACGCGGGTGCCGGAGGTCCCGCTGCCCCGGCGCCGACGCCGCGGGCGGGCGCGGGTGTCCACGGTCTTCGACGAGCCGACGCCGTGGGGGACCGGTCTCACGCTGGCGGCGCTCGTCGGGGGTCTCGTGCTGCTGACCAACCTGATCCTGGCGCTGCCGATGGTGGCCGGGCTGGGGTTCGTCGGGCTGCTGATCGACCTCGTGGTCGTCGCCGGGCTGGTGCCCGCGCTCTGGCTCAACCGCCGGGTACCGATGTGGCGGTGGGCGGTCTGGGGGGCCTTCGCCGGGATGGGCGTGGCGGTGCTGCCGTTGCTGGTCGTGGCCGTGCGGGGGCCGGCCGGCTGAGGGGCCGGCCCGCGGTCAGGAGCGCGGCGAGCGCACGCCGAGCAGGACGTCCTCCCACGACGGGACGATCGGGTGCGTGCGTCCGCGCCCGCGGCCGCGTGTCCGCTCGGGGTCGTCCCCGCCGCCGTCGTCGCGCCCGGGACCGGGCTGGTCGCGCTGGTCGGCCCCGCGCTGGTCGGGGACCTTGCGCGATCCCCGTCCGGACCGCGCGGGTGCCGTGCCGCCCGCCGTGCCGGCCCCGGGGGCCGTCGGCGCGGGCGCACGGGGAGCGGACGGCTTCGCGGCGGCGGTCTTCGCAGTGGGGGTCTTGGGCCCGGCCACCGGGGGCGTGGGCCCGGACGCCCGCCCGCCGCGGGGACGCGCCGTGCCGCCGCCGACGGCGAGGGCGCCCTGGCCGAGGTCCTCGTCCTCCTCGTCCCGGCCCTGCTCGTCCGGCACCGCGCCGGCGTCGTCGACCTGCTCGCCGCGTCCGGTCCGCGCGGCCGAGCCGTCGGCCCGCCGGGGGCCGGGAGCGGGCTCGAGGCCCAGCAGCTCGCGGGCCGGGTCGTCGCGCGGCACGACGGCGCCGCCCGAGGCACCCGGCGTGAAGGTCCACTGCGCGAGGTGCTCGGAGTGGCCGGTGCGCCAGGACAGCGACACGATCCAGCCGCCGTCGTCGCCCTTCCAGGCGTCCCAGGACCCGTCGCCGAGGTCCTGGCCGCGTCCGGAGAAGGTCGCCGTCAGGATCTCGAGCAGGCTCCGCGGGTCCGGCGCGCCGGCCGCGCCCACCGGGTGCCCACGGCCGGCCATCTCGGCCACGCGGGACCGCACGAGCCGCACCGGGTACGCGAACCGCTCGACGTGCGCCGCCGGGCCGCCGGCGCCCGCGGCGACGTCGGCGACCGACTCGCCGCCACGGATCCGCGCCTGGATGTCGCGCGGGCGCAGCGGGCTCGTCGTCTCGATCTCCATCTGGCCCAGCCGCCGGACGTCACCCCGGGCGGCGGCGCGCAGCCGTTCGTCGGAGGGCACGACGAAGCGCTCGTGCCGGATCGGGTCCTCGAGGACCACCGTCGCGGTGTCCTCGCCCAGGCCCACCACCCGGAGCTCTCGCATGGTCGGCCTCCCCGTAGCCCGCTGCTCGGCGGTGCGCCCGAGGTGGTGGCACCGCTTCGCACGACGACGCTAGGCGAGCACCCACCCCGTCCGAGGGAGGCGCGCCGGGTGTCCGAGGACACCACGGAGCCGCTCCCGACGGCGGGGTCGGCGCGGCGGACACGGGGCGTCACCGCAGGCGACGCGGTGCGTTCACGAGCCGAGGGCGCCCACGACGTGCTCGATGCACTCGGTCAGCTTCGTGACGTCGTCCGGGTCGACGGCCGGGAACATCCCGACGCGCAGCTGGTTGCGGCCGAGCTTGCGGTAGGGCTCCGTGTCCACGACGCCGTGCGCGCGCAACACCGTCGCGACCGCGGCGGCGTCCACCTCGTCGGAGAAGTCGATCGTGCCGACGACCTGCGAGCGGTGGGCCGGCTCGGCCACGAACGGCGTCGTGTACGGCGTCTTCTCCGCCCACGTGTAGAGCCGGTCGGAGGAGTCCTTCGTCCGGGCCGTCGTCCAGGACATGCCGCCCTGGGCGTTCATCCACTCGATCTGGTCGGCCAGCATGATCAGCGTCGCGACGGCGGGGGTGTTGTAGGTCTGGTCCTTGCGCGAGTTGTCGATCGCGGTCGGCAGCGAGAGGAACTCGGGGAACCACCGGTCGTCCATCGCGGCGACCTCGTCGACCCGCGCGAGCGCCGCCGGCGACATCAGCGCGATCCACAGCCCGCCGTCGGAGGCGAAGTTCTTCTGCGGGGCGAAGTAGTAGACGTCGCACTGCGAGACGTCGACGGGCAGGCCGCCGGCGCCCGACGTCGCGTCGATCGCCACGAGCTTGCCGTCGCTGCCCTCGGGGCGCGCGACCGGCACGGCCACCCCGGTCGAGGTCTCGTTGTGGGCCCACCCGATGAGGTCGACCGACTCGTCGGAGCGCGGCTCGGGCGCGGTGCCGGGGTCGCTGGACACGACGACCGGATCGGCCAGGAACGGCGCGCCCTTCGCGACCGAGGCGAACTTCGAGGAGAACTCGCCGTAGGTCAGGTGCAGCGAGCGCTCCCGGATCAGCCCCACGGCCGCGGCGTCCCAGAACGCGGTGGTGCCGCCGTTGCCGAGCACGACCTCGTAGCCCTCGGGCAGCGAGAAGAGGTCCGACAGGCCGGCCCGCACGCGGCCGACCAGCGAGCGCACCGGCTTCTGGCGGTGCGAGGTGCCCATGACGTCGGCGGCGTCGGCGATCGCGCGGAGCTGTTCGGGCCGGACCTTGGAGGGCCCGCACCCGAAGCGTCCGTCGGCGGGCAGGAGCTCGGCCGGAATCTGCACTGACTCAGGGGTGGTCGTCGTCACGGGGACCATCCTCGCAAGGCCCGCGCTCCGCTGCTGTCGCCCACGTCACCCCCGGACGGTCGGAGCGGGCCCGTGGGATCGGTCACGGGGTGTCCGATCCCCCGGGGCGGTACCTACGGTGGCCGGACGCGCCGGTGGCGGCGCGGGGGTCGAGGGGAGCAGCGGGTGGACTCAGCGACGGTGCCGGGGAGCGCCCCCGACGACCTGTCGGGGATGCGCGTCGACTACTCCTCGGGTGCGCTCGACGCCGCCGACCTGGCCGCCACGTGGCACGAGCAGCTCCGGGCGTGGCTGCACGAGGCCCGGGTCGCCGAGCTGGCCGACCCGAACGCGATGGTCCTCGCGACCTCCGACGACGAGCACCGGGTCACCACCCGGACCGTGCTCGCGAAGGACGTCGACGAGCGCGGCGTCACCTTCTACACCAACTACACCTCCGAGAAGTCCCACCAGCTGCGCCAGACACGGCAGGCGTCGGCGACCTTCCCCTGGTACGCGCTGCAGCGGCAGGCGACGGTGATCGGTCCCGTGGAGCTGCTGGGCAAGGAGGAGACCGCCGAGTACTGGCGCGGCCGGCCCCGGACCTCGCAGCTCGGAGCGTGGGCCTCCCCGCAGTCGGCGACCGTGCGCGACCGGCAGGCCCTCGACGACCTGTTCGCCACCGTCGAGGCGCGCTTCGCCGACGAGACGGAGATCCCGCCGCCGCCGCACTGGGGCGGCTGGCGGCTGCGCCCCACCCACGTCGAGTTCTGGCAGGGCCGGACCTCGCGCCTGCACGACCGGTTGCGCTTCCGGTTCGACGACCGCACCGGCGGCTGGGTGGTCGAGCGCGTGGCCCCGTAGCGGCGCTTAGGATCGTTCGGTGAGCGAACGACCACGACGCGGCGTGCGGAGCGGCGGGGGACGGACCCGACGCGGCCTGTTCGCCGACACCACCCCGCTGCGGACGCCCGCCTTCCGCCGGCTGTGGACGGCGGGCGTGGTGACCGTGGTCGGGGCGCAGCTCACCGTCGTCGCGGTCCCGTTCCAGCTCTACGAGCTCACCGGGTCGTCGGCGTGGGTCGGCCTGACCGGTCTGTTCGGGCTGGTCCCGCTGGTGGTCTTCGGGCTCTGGGGCGGGGCGATCGCCGACGTGGTCGACCGGCGGATGCTGCTCGTGGTCTCGGGGGTCGGTATCGCCGTGACCTCGGCGCTTCTCGGGATCACGGCGGTGACCCACATCGGCGGGCCCTGGACGGTCCTGGCGATCTTCGCGGTGCAGACCGCCTGCCTCGCGGTGAACCAGCCCACCCGCTCCGCGGTGCTGCCGCGCATCCTGCCGCTGGACCAGCTGCCGGCGGCGAACACGCTGTGGTTCACGGTGCAGCAGCTCGGCGCGTTCGCCGGTCCGTTGGTGGGCGGGGTCGCGCTGGCGTTCATCGACGTGGGGGTCCTCTACTTCGTCGACACGATCTGCCTGTTCGCCTCGATCTGGGCGGCGTACCGGCTGCCGCGGCTCCCGGTGTCCGAGGACGCCGAGGGCGGGGTCCGCGGGGTGCTGCACGCGATCCGGCGCAGCGCCGGCATCCGATCGGTGGTCGACGGCTTCCGCTACGCCGCGATGTCGAAGGTGCTGCTGGTGAGCTTCCTCGCCGACCTCGTGGCGATGGGCTTCGGCATGCCGCGCGCGGTGTTCCCGCAGGCCGCGGTCGAGGTCTACGGCGGTGGCCCGGCCTACGGTCTGCTGTCCGCGGCGATCGCGGGGGGCGCGGCGCTGGGCGGCCTGCTCTCGGGCCGGCTCCACGGCATCGCGCGCCAGGGCGTGGCCGTGACGGTCGCGGTGTGCCTCTGGGGTGTCGGGGTGGCGCTCTCCGGGCTGACGTCGATCCTCTGGCTGGCGGTCCTCCTGCTCGCCGCGGCCGGCGCTGCGGACCTGGTCAGCTCGGTGTTCCGCTCGACGATGCTGCAGACCGTCGCCACCGACGAGATGCGGGGCCGGATGCAGGGCGTGTTCGTCGTGGTGGTCGCGGGTGGCCCGCGCGTGGCCGACCTGTGGCACGGCTGGGCGGCGGACGCCGTCGGGACCGGCGCGGCGACGACGATCGGCGGCGTGGCGGTCGTCGTCGGGATGATCGCCGTGGTGCTCGCCTTCCCGGCCTTCTGGCGCTACCGGG
Organism: Actinomycetospora sp.; assembly: GCF_055612215.1. Classification (NCBI taxonomy): domain Bacteria; kingdom Bacillati; phylum Actinomycetota; class Actinomycetes; order Pseudonocardiales; family Pseudonocardiaceae; genus Actinomycetospora; species Actinomycetospora sp. The sequence continues at coordinate 11,317 of NZ_JBVPVA010000941.1, forward strand.
CCCCGACGGCGGGTGCGCCGGAGGACGCGGCGGTCGGTCAGTCCTGACCCGGTTCCGCGCGAGGGTGCCCCGCCCATCCGGTGAGCAGCTGCCGCAGCAGGCGCTCGAGCTCGGCACGGTCGTCGTCGGGGAGGCCGGCGAAGGCACGGTCGGACTCCGCGGCACGCGCCTTCCGCACCGCGGCGGCGAGCTCCCGGCCCGCGTCGGTCACGACGACGAGGGTGGCGCGGCGGTCGTCGGGATCGGTCTCGCGCCGGACGAGGCCGCGCTCCTCGAGGGCGTCGACGACCTCGGTGGCGGAGCGGGGCGCGATCCCGAGGTGCTTCGCGAGCGCCCCGGGGCGGGCGGCGCCGTGGCGCATCAGGGTGCCGAGGGCGCGCAGCTGGGAGGGGGTGACGTCCCAGGGCGCGAGCGTCTCCCGGGAGGTGTGGCGCAGCTGCCGGGCGACGGCCCAGAACAGGTCGCTCACCGACCCCGGTTCGTCGTGCTCCACGGGGAACACCCTAGCGCGAAGCCGTGTTGTAGCCTCATCATGAGGTTACCTCACTAAGGAGACGCCCCTTGCCCCGTCCACTCGAGATCTCCCGCGAACAGCGGCAGCGCGACCGCGAGCAGGCCCGTCAGGTCTCGCTGCGCCGGATCGCGCGGCTGTTCGCCCCCCACCGCCACTCGCTCGTCGTCGTGATCGCCGTGATCGTGGTGTCGTCCGTCGTCGGGCTGGCCTCCCCGTTCCTGCTGCGCGAGGTCATCGACGTCGCGCTGCCGCAGCGCGACGTGCGCCTGCTGCTCTGGCTCGTTGTCGGGATGGTCGCCGTCGCCGCCCTCACCGCCGCGCTCGGCGTGGTCCAGACCTGGATCTCCACGCGCGTCGGCCAGCAGGTGATGCACCAGCTGCGCACCGACGTGTTCGCCCACCTCCAGCGCCTCTCGCTGGGGTTCTTCACCCGCACCCGCACCGGCGAGGTGCAGTCCCGGATCACCAACGACATCGGCGGCATGCAGTCGGTGGTCACCTCCACGGCCACCTCCATCGCCGCGAACCTCACCACCGTGATCGCCTCGGCCGTCGCGATGGTCGCCCTGTCCTGGCAGCTCTCGCTCGTGACGCTGCTCGTGCTGCCCCCGGCGGTGCTGCTCTCGCGGCGCGTCGCCCGGCTGCGGCGCACGATCACCGCGGCGCGGCAGCGCGAGCTCGCCGACCTCAACGTCACCGTCGAGGAGGGCCTGTCGATCGACGGCGTCCGCCTCTCGCGCACGCTCGGCACCGGGGACGCGCTGGTCGAGCGGTTCACCGACTCGTCGCTGCGCCTGACCGACCTGGAGCTGCGCTCGCAGCTCGCCGGCCGCTGGGTCATGGCGACGATGTCGATCGTGTTCGCCGCCATCCCGGCGCTGATCTACCTGGGTGCGGGTCTGCCGTGGACCGCCGGCGCCCTGTCGATCGGGACCCTGGTCGCGTTCACGACGCTGCAGGCCGGCGTGTTCCGGCCGCTGTCGTCGCTGCTCGACGTCGGGGTGTCGGTCTCGGCCTCGCTCGCGCTGTTCGCCCGGATCTTCGAGTACCAGGACACCGTGATCGAGGTCAGCGACCCCGAGCACCCCGTGGACCTGCCGGCGCCGCGCGGCGACCTGCGGCTCGAGCACGTCACGTTCACCTACCCGGGCGCCGACCGGGCGGCACTCGACGACGTCTCGCTCGAGATCCCGGCCGGCACCACCCTCGCGCTGGTGGGGGAGACCGGCAGCGGCAAGTCGACGCTCGGGTCCCTCGTCGCGCGGCTGCACGACCCCGACGCCGGGCGGATCACCGTCGACGGCGTCGACCTGCGCGACCTGCGGCTCGACGACCTCGCGGCCATCGTCGGCGTGGTCAGCCAGGAGACCTACCTGCTGCACGCCACCGTGCGGGAGAACCTGCGGTACGCGAAGCCGGACGCCTCCGACGCCGAGATCGAGGCGGCCACCCGCGGGGCGCAGATCCACGAGATGATCTCGGGACTGCCGGAGGGGTACGACACCGTCGTGGGCCCCCGCGGCCACCGCTTCTCCGGGGGCGAGCGCCAGCGCCTGGCGATCGCGCGGACGCTGCTGCGCAACCCGCGGGTCCTGGTGCTCGACGAGGCCACGTCCGCGCTCGACACCGCCACCGAGCGGGCCGTCCAGCTCGCCTTCGACGAGCTCGCGGCGGGCCGGACGACCCTGACGATCGCGCACCGCCTCTCCACGGTCCGCGAGGCCGACCGCATCGCGGTGCTCGACCACGGCCGCATCGTGGAGTCCGGCACCCACGACGAGCTGGTGTCCTCGGACGGGCGGTACGCGGCGCTGGCCGCGTAGCAGCTACGGTCCGCCCATGGCGCCCACCGGGCAGCAGTACGAGATCCGCTCGGGCGACGCGCACGCCGTCGTGACCGCGGTCGGGGCCGGTCTGCGCGCGTTCGTCGTCCGCGACACCCACCACGTCGAGACCTACGACGAGGACGCGTCCCCGCCCATGGGCGCGGGGTGCGTGCTGCTGCCCTGGCCGAACCGCACGGCGGGTGCGCGCTTCACCTGGCGGGGCGCGACCCACGAGCTCGAGGTGACCGAGCCGGCCCGCGGCCACGCGATCCACGGCCTCGTCCGGCACCGGTCGTGGACCGTCGTCAGCCACGACGACGCCGCGATCACCCTGGCCGTCGACGTGCCGGGCGGCGACGACCCCGAGGCGCACGGCTGGCCGCAGCCGCTGCACGTCGAGACCACGTACGGCGTCGACGGGACCCGCGGCGCGCTCACCGTGGCGCACTCGGTGACGAACACCGGCGACGGCGACGTGCCGGCCGGGATCGGCACCCATCCCTACCTGCGCGCCGGTGACCACCCCTCGGACGACTGCACGCTCGTCGTGGCCACCGCCACCGTCCTCGAGGTCGACGACGCCCTGGTCCCCACCGGCCCCGCCCGCGAGGTGACGGATGCCGAGTCGCTGCGCGGGGGCCGACCGGTGGCCGAGCTCGACCTCGACACCTGCTTCGGGGCCAGCGGCGGGGTCGCCGGCGTCCTCGCGGAGCTGCGCGCCCCCGACGGCACCGGCACGCGTCTGTGGGGCGACCGCAACGTGACCTGGGTCCAGGCCTTCACCCCGGACAGCCCGTTCGGGCGGCCGGGCAAGGCGGTGGCCGTCGAGCCGATGACCTGCCCGCCCGACGCGCTCAACTCCGGCACCGACCTCGTGGTCCTCGCCCCGGGCGCGACGTGGACGGTGCGGTGGGGTCTGGAGGCGCTCCCGTGAGCACGGGCGACGACGCGCAGCACAGCTCGACCCGTCCAGGCCGCCGCATCGTCGTCGGCGGCGAGGCGCTCGTCGACCTCGTGCCCCTCGAGCAGCGTCCGCTCGCCCCGCTGGCGCCGCGCCTGGGTGGCGGTCCGTACAACGTCGCGATCGGGCTGGGACGCCTGGGCACGCCGGCGACGATGCTCACGCGCCTGTCCACGGACGCCTTCGGCGACGCGCTGCTCGAGCGGTTGCGGGAGTCCGACGTCGACGACGCGCTGGTGCAGCGGGGCGAGGAGCCCACCACGCTCGCCGTCGTCACCCTCTCCGAGACCGGCGCGGCCCGCTACTCCTTCCACGTCGCGGGCGCCGCGGACCGGCTCGTGGCCGACCCCGGGGAGCTGCCCGCGGATACCGCCGCCCTCGCCGTCGGGACGCTGTCGCTGATCCTCGAGCCGGGCGCGTCGGTCTACGCCGACCTCGCCCGGCGCGCGGCCGGGCGCGGGGTGTTCGTCAGCCTCGACCCCAACATCCGCGCCGCCCTCGTCACCGACCCCGACGCGCTGCGCGCTCGCCTCGACGCGATCGCCGCCCACGCCGGGCTGGTCAAGCTCTCCGACGAGGACGCGCGCTGGTGGGGCCGCTCCCCGGACGACCTGCTCGCGGCGGGCGCCGGCGCGGTCGTCGTGACCCGGGGCGCCGAGGGACTCCTCGCGCACACCCGCGACGGCGAGGTGGCGATCGCCGCGGACACCTCGCGGCCCGTCGTCGACACCATCGGCGCGGGCGACTCCGTGCACTCCGCGCTGCTGGGCCACCTCCACGCCCACGGCCTGCTCGACCGGGACCGCCTCGCCGCCCTCGACGACGACGGCTGGCGCGCCGCGCTTCGCTTCGCGGCGCGGGTGGCGAGCTGGACCTGTTCGCGGGCGGGGGCCGAACCGCCGACGCGCGCGGAGCTCGACGGCGAGGGGTGAGTACGCGTCGCCAATCGTGACGGGTGCCACTCCGGGTGGTGCCGCTTCCCGTGATGCGGTGATCGCGCGCCGGGCGCTACGGTTCGCGCAGCGTACGACGCCCCACACCCGCGGGAGTTCGCCTCGGGGGGACGCCGCTCCCGCATCCCGGGGTGGACCGACCGTCCCGCCGGGACCGGTCGGGCGGTCCCCGGCTTCGAGTCCCTCCCGCACGAGACGCGTGAAGAGGGATGCACGAGATGGCCGACGACGGCGAGAAGCGCACCGCCACCCTGACCTACCCGGGTGGGGAGCACACGATGGAGATCGTCGAGGCCACCGAGGGGGCCTCCGGTGTCCAGCTCGGCAAGATGCTCGGCGAGACCGGCCTGATCACGCTC
>NZ_JBVPVA010001090.1:0-4173 GCF_055612215.1 Actinomycetospora sp.
CCGGACCTGCAGGGTGTGCCGGCCGGGCGTGAGCGTGAGCACGGTGCGCCACATGCGCCAGGTGTCGATCGACGCGTCGGCGGCCAGCTCCGCGGTCTGCCACGGCCCGCCGTCGGCGCGGACCTCGACCCGCGCGACGCCACGGTGCTGGGCCCACGCGGTACCGGCGACCGTGACGCGGCCGGCCGGCACGGTCGCGTCGGCGCGGGGCACGTCGATGCGGGACTGGGTCTTGACGGGGGCCTGCTGGGCCCAGCCGCGCTGCTGCCAGTACGACTGGAACGCGTCGAACGTCGTCAGCTCCATGTCCGTGATCCACTTGCAGCCGGAGACGTACCCGTAGAGCCCGGGGACGACCATGCGTACCGGGAAGCCGTGCTCGATCGGCAGCGGCTGCCCGTTCATCCCCAGCGCGAGCATCGCGTTGCGGCCGTCGGTGCAGGCGGCGACGGGGGTGCCGGTGGTGAACCCGTCGGCGCTGGTCGACGCGATCTGGTCCGCGCCGGCGCGGACGCCGGCCTCGGCGAGCAGGGCGCGGAGCGGGACGCCGACGAACACCGCGTTGGAGATCAGGTCCCCGCCGACGTCGTTGGAGACGCAGCACATCGTGATCGGGGCCTCGACGAGTGCGCGGCGGCGCAGCTGGTCGTAGCTCAGGACGATCTCGCGGTCGATGAGGCCGTGGATGCGCAGGCTGTAGTCCGCGGTCGAGATCTGCGGGACCTGCAGCGCGGTGTCGATGCGGTAGAAGTCGGCGTTGCGGGTGAGCCACGTGGGCGTCCCGGAGGCGGCGAAGTCGGCCGCGGGAGGCGGGGGCGCGTTCCCGCCCGGCAGCGGCCCGACGGCGGCGCGGGAGGCCTCCGCGGCGTCCGCGGTCGCGAGGGTGCGCCCGAGGACGCCGGTCACGCCCGCGCCGGCGAGCGCGGCCCCCAGCCCGAGGACGAGGCGTCGGCGCGCGTCGCGGGGGGCGCCGGCCGCGTCGTCCTCCGGGGCGTGCGGGGCCGCGGCGCGGCGGGCGAGGTGGTGCAGGACGACGAAGGTCGCCACCCCGGCGACGAGGGCCACCAGCGGGGCGACCAGGTAGGCGGCGGTTGCGGTCGGGGACGCCATCGCACACGTCGCGCCGACCAGGCCGAGCACGACGACGAGGGTGAGCCCCGGGACGGGCGTGCGGCGGGAGAGGAGCCCGCCGACGACCGCGACGACCGCGATGACGACCGCCATGCTCGCCAGCAGCACCTGCTTGTCGTGGACCCCGAACGTGCTGGTCGCGAACTCCTTGAGGGGCTCGGGGGTGAGCCGGATGAACTGGTTGCCGACGGCGAGCACCGGTGACGACGGCGGGGCCGTGAAGGCCGCGACGAGGTCCCCGACGCCGAGCGCCATCCCGACCGCGAGCAGGCCGATCGCTCCGGCGACGGCCCGCGGGAGCCGGGTCCCGGCGGAGGGCGCCGCGGTGTCGGGCGGCGGGTCGAGGTCGGTGGTCACGCCGGGCGTTCGTGATCGGGGCCCGGAGGGTTCACGCCGTGGGCGGAGCCCACCGGGTTCACACCGCCCGCAACGCGCGCAGGGCGCCGAGGGGGGCGGCGCGCACGGCCTCGTCGCCGACCAGCCCGTCGGCGCCGACGGCGTCCCGGGTCAGCGGGAGCCGCAGGCAGGCGGCGTCGACGACGCGGGCGCCGACGTAGCCCAGCACCTTGGCCAGCGACTCGTGGGCGTCGGCGCCCCCGCTCGGGGCGGCCGGGCCGGAGACGTTGAGCCAGCCGACGGGCTTGCCGCTGATCGAGCGCGGGTGGGCGTCGCCGACGGTCCAGTCGAGCAGGTTCTTGAACGCCCCGGGCAGGGCCCCGGCGTACTCCGGGGTGCAGAACAGCATCGACTCGGCGTCGTGGATCGCGGCACGCAGCCGCGTGACGGGATCGGGGAGCGGGTCGTGGTCGTCGTCGGGGTTGAACGCCGGCAGCGCGGCGAGCTCGCCGTAGACCGCGGTGGTGAGCTCGCGGCCGGCGAGCGCGTGCAGGGTCGCGAGTACGGCGGAGTTGGTCGAGCCACGTCGTGTACTGCCGGAGATCAGCAACGTGTCCACGCGTGCATCCTCCCCACCGCTCACCGGTGGCCCGAGGGCGCGTCCGTGTCCTCGGCGAGGAACTCCAGGACCGCGGCGTGGAACTCGGGGGTGCCGAGGGCCGTGAGGTGGTCGCCGGGCACCTCTGCATGGCGCCCGTGGGGCAGCGCGTCGGCGAGTGCGCGCGCGGTGGGGGCCTGGTGCTCGTCGTCGGCGCCGGCGAGGACGAGCACCGGGGTGGGGACGGTGGCCAGCTCGTCGCGGGTGACGGGGACCCGCGTCGCGTCCAGGACCTGCCGCAGGGCGCCCGGGTCGTTGCGGCTGCGGCGGATCCACGCGGCCGTGGCGCCCTCGGGGGAGTCGAGCGCCGGTGGTGTGCCCGCCAGCAGCGCGTCGAGGGTGCGGCGGAACAGCCCGCGCTGGTCGAGGGGCCCGGTGACGGCGCGCAGGCCCTGCCCGGCGACGACGGCCCGCTTCGGGTGGGCGCCGCGCACCAGCGCCCGGAGCACGACCCGCCCGCCGAGGGAGTAGCCGGCGAGGTCGTACCCGCCGGGTTCGCCGTCGAGCCCGAGATGCCGGAGGAGGGCGAACAGGTCGTCGGTGAGGACGTCGGGCGGGTAGGCGCCCGGCTCGTCGGGGGCGGCGCTGGTTCCGTGGCCACGGAGGTCGGGGACGATCACGCGGTGGCCCCGCTCGGCGAGGGCGTGCGCCGGGCCCGCGTCGAACCACGTGGCGCCGTGCGCGGTGAACCCGTGGAGCAGGACCGCCGGCCGTCCGGTACCGAGCTCCCGGTAGGTGAGGGTCCGGCCGTCGGGCGCGGGCACACTCCGGTCGGCCACCATGCGCCCAGGATCCCCGGCGCCGGGAGGCCTCACCGCGCGTCGTGGAAGATCACGCCGAGGACGTGGCGGTTCCCGGAGTGCACCGCCGAGACGCCGTGGCGCATCTGCACGCGGTGGTACCCGCGGGCGCCGAGCTTCGGGCGGTGGCGCACCGGGAAGACGATGGCCTCGCCGAGCCCGGGCCGGGCGACCATCGGGCGGGACTGCTGGCGGGGGCGCTGCTCGACGAACACGCTCTCGCCGCCGGTGAAGTCGACGTCCGGGGTGTTGAGCATGACCAGCACCTGCAGCGGGAAGGTCAGGTCGCCGTAGACGTCCTGGTGCAGGCAGTTGTAACCGGTCGGGCCGTAGCGCAGCACCAGCGGCGTCGGCCTGGTCTGCCCCGCCGCCGCGCAGCGGTCCAGCAGCTCCGCGTGGTCCTCGGGGAAGCTGGTCTCGCCGAGGACGCCGGCCCACCGGTTGGCGACCGCCGCGAGCGGCGGGTAGAGCCGGGTGCGCAGCGCGGTGACGAGCGGCGGCAGCGGGTTCGCGAAGTAGCGGTAGCGCCCCTCGCCGAACGAGAGCCGCGCCATGTCGATCGTCGAGCGGAAGGCGCCGTCGTCGTCGAACACCTCGATCATCGACCGGCACTGCTCCGGGGTCAGCAGGGGGCCGAGCGACGCGAACCCCTCGGTGTCGAGGCGGCCGGCGATCGCGGGCCAGTCGAGGCGCTCGAGGGCGGGCAGGTCGACGGCCGCGGCGGCGGTGGTCACGGGGTGTCTCCTCCGGAGGTCGGGGCGGTGGGCGCGGCGCCCTCGGCCGCGAGCAGCCGGCGCTTGGCGGGGGTGCCGAAGATGTAGCGGCCGACGTCGCCGTGGCTGGGCACCACGCGGTGGCACGGGATGAGCAGCGGCACCGGGTTGGTGGCCAGCACGGTGCCGGCCGCGCGGACCGCGCCGGGCCGGCCGATCTCCGCGGCGACCCACGCGTAGGGCCGGGTCTCGCCGGCGGGGATGGTCCGGGTCGCGGCGAGGACGTCGCGCTGGAAGTCGGTCAGCCCGCCCAGGTCGAGCCGCGGCGTGGCCGAGGCGTCGCCGTGCAGCGCGGCCTCCAGTCCCTCGGGCAGCTCGTCGACGGGGCGCAGCGGGCGGCCGAAGCGGCGGCGGTAGGCCGCCTGGAACTCCTGTCGGGGCATGAACCCGTCGTCGGGCAGCTCCGCGGCGGCGCGCAGGAAGCTGACGCCGTCGCGGGTGCTCGCCACCCAGACCGGGCCGATGAGGCTGTCGG
>NZ_JBVPVA010000068.1:0-2072 GCF_055612215.1 Actinomycetospora sp.
CCTCGAGCCAGTCGAGCGCGGCGATCATCTCGGTGTTCAGCGTCGGGTTCATCGCGTTGCGCTTGGCCGGCCGGTCGAAGAAGAGCCAGCCGATCCCGGCCTCGGCGTCCTCCCCGAGCTCGATGCTCACGGTCTCGAACAGTGGCGGCTGGGACATCGGCGGGCTCCCGGGACGTGGCGGTCGGCCCGTCGACTTTATCAGGATTCCTGACGGTTGACGCTACGAGTTCCGGGTAACGGCACCGACCACCGGCCGCGGGGTGACGTCGTCCGGGTGGTCGTGCACGCGGGCCTCCACCCGCGTCCGGTGCGCGTCGGCGACGACCGCGAGGGTCACGCCACCGAGGATCGCCACCTCGCCCGCGAGCGCGAGCGGGCCGGGCAGCCCGCCCTCGGCGATCGCGGCGAACACGAACCCCCACGCGGTCTCCAGCGCCATGAGCTGGCTGACCAGCACCGGCGAGAGGTGGCCGGCCGCGGCGTGCCAGAGCCGGACCGCGAGCCACGACGACACCAGGCCGAGGAAGAGCACGACGGCGAGCGCCCGCAGCGGCTGGGCAGGCACGCCCTCGACGAGCACCAGCGCGACCGCGGCCGGCAGGGCCAGCGCACCGGCGGCGACACCCTGCGCGCCGGCGAGGACCGGGGCGAGGTCGGGCCGGTCGTGGAGGAGCTTGTGGGAGTCCAGCCCGTACCAGGACCACGACGCCAGCGCGACGACGGCGAGCCCGAGCCCGAGCAGCGCCGAGAGCGACCAGTCCTGGCCGGGCCCGACGTGCAGCAGCACCTGGCCGACGGCGACGAGCGCGAGCGCCGGGACGAGGCCGACGATCCGGCCGGTGCCCCTCGCCGAGATCAGGGCCATGACCACCGGCACGAGCCCGATGGTCGCGACGGCGACGGTCGGCCCGGCCAGCCGCACCGAGACCGCCACGAGGGCGTAGTAGAGGACCGACCCGGTCAGCGCGTGCGCGATCACGCGGCCCCACGGGACATCGGCCCGCAGCACCCGCCGCACCTGGGGCACCGACACCGCCCCGAACGCCACGAACCGTCCCGTCGCCAGCAGCAGCGCCGGCGCGAGCGGCGCCAGTCCGGGCGCCACGAACACCGCTCCCCACGCCGCTCCGGCGATCACCATCGCCAGCAGGGCCACCTTCCTCGTCATGTCCCCAGCGTGCGCCCGCGAGGGTGAGCGATGCCGGGCGATCTCGGACGCGGGCACCCACGATGGTGCACGATCCACCCATGACGACGCCGACGACTGAACGAACCGCCCACCTCGACACGATCGACCGCGCGATCCTCGCCCACCTCGTCGACCACGGACGCTCCAGCCTGGCCGACCTCGCCGAGGCGGTCTCGATCTCGGCGTCGTCGGCCCAGCGCCGGCTGCGTCGCCTCGAGACCGACGGCGTGATCCGCGGCTACCGCGCGGTGCTCGATCCCGACGCGATCGGGCGCTCCCTGGTCGTCCACCTGTCGGTCGTGCTCGTCGACCACACGGCGGACACGGTCGGACGCTTCGAGCGGTGGATCGTCGGCATCGACGGGCTGGTGAGCTGCCACCACGTCACGGGCGACGTGGACTACCTGCTGCGCGTCGACGTCGCCGACGTCCACGCCCTCGACGTGCTGCTCCGCCGCACGCTCGCCCAGGTGCCGGGCGTCGCGCGGTTCACGACGATGGTGGCGACGTCGGCGCTGGTGGACCGCTTCGCGTCCATGTGAACGGAATTCGTCGTCGGGGCGACGAGGATCGTTCACGTGGCGCGGAGGGCCAGTCCCCGGTAGTTCTCCGCGATCGTGCGCCGCTCGCTCTCCGAGGACTCGATGAGCCGCAGGTGCGAGAGCGCGAGCTGCTCGTCGAACGGGTCGCCGTCGGGGTCGACGTGCAGCATCGTCGTCATCGTCCAGGAGAAGTGCGACGCCCTCCACACCCGGCGCAGCGCCGTCTCGGAGTAGGCGTCCATGAGCGTCTCGTCCTTCGACGAGAACCACTCCCCCAGCGCCTCGTCGAGCACGCGGACGTCGGCGACGGCGAGGTTGAGGCCCTTCGCGCCGGTGGGCGG
>NZ_JBVPVA010000109.1:0-4398 GCF_055612215.1 Actinomycetospora sp.
GCCGGCTCGGGCCAGTCGGCGACGACGGGGAGCTCGACGGCGTCGGCGGCCGGCGGAGCCGCGGGCGGTGCCGCGGCCAGCTCGGGGTCCGCCGGGGCGAGCGTGACGGCCGCGCCGAGCGCACCCGCCGTCATGACCATCGCCAACCTCGCCGCGATGCAGGTGCTCGCCCAGGTGCCCGAGCTCGACGTCGGGAAGGTCGCGAACGGCCAGCCGGTCGCGGTCTCGGTCAACGCGCTGCCGGGGCAGAAGATCCCGGGCTCGGTGACGTCGATCAACCTGCTCCCGGGGTCGCAGACGACGGTCCAGTACGGGACCGCCGTGCTGATGCCCACGCCCCCGCCGGGCATGCGGCCCGGGATGTCGGCCAGCGTCTCGATCACGACCCGGCAAGCGAACGACGTGACGTTCCTGCCGTCGGTGGCGGTGACGCCGGTGGGCGGCCCGGACTCGGGGCAGGGGACGGTCCAGGTCCTGCAGCCCGACGGCTCCACCGCGCCGCGCACGATCGGCACCGGCCTGAGCTCGGACACGGTCACGCAGGTGACGTCGGGGCTGTCCCTCGGCGACCTCGTCGTGCTGCCCGACCAGTCGGCCGCCTCGGCCGCCACTCTGCGCGGGCTCAACGGCGGCGGCGGGCGGAACGGCGGCGGCGGCGCGGGTGGAGGCGGCGGAGCCGGACGATGACCGACCCCGCGGACGTGCCGGTCCTCGACGTCCGGCGGATGTCGAAGGTCTACGGCGAGGGCGACACGGCCGTGCACGCGCTGCGCGAGGTCGACCTGCTGGTGCGCCGGGGCGAGTACGTGGCCGTGGTCGGGCAGTCCGGGTCGGGCAAGTCGACGCTGCTCAACATCCTCGGGTGCCTCGACGGTCCGACGTCGGGCCGCTACCTGCTCGACGGCCTCGACGTCGCGGACCTCGACGAACGACAGCAGTCGGTGCTGCGCAACCGGCAGATCGGCTTCATCTTCCAGTCGTTCAACCTCATCCCGCGGACGAGCGCGTTCGCCAACGTCGAGCTGCCGATGGTCTACGCCGGCGTCTCCCGGCGGGACCGCCGCAGGCGCACGCTCGCCGCCCTCGACGTCGTGGGCCTGTCCCACCGGACCGAGAGCCGGCCCAACCAGCTCTCCGGCGGCCAGCAGCAGCGCGTCGCGGTGGCGCGCGCGCTCGTCACGCGGCCTGCCCTCCTGCTGGCCGACGACCCCACCGGCAACCTGGACTCCGCGAGCACCGCGGACGTCCTCGACCTCTTCGACAACCTGCACGCCACCGGGCGGACGATCGTGCTCATCACCCACGACCACGAAGTGGCCGAGCGGGCCGACCGGACGGTCACCGTCACCGACGGGCGCCTCACCGAACAGGCCGGCGCCCGCCCGTGAGCAGCGTCGAGATCCTGCGGTTCGCCGTCCGGGCGCTGGTGGCGAACCGGCTGCGGTCGTTGCTGACGATGCTCGGGATCATCATCGGGATCGCCGCGGTCATCCTGCTGACCGCCCTGGGCAACGGCGCCGCGGTGTTCATCCAGAAGCAGATCACCGGGCTGGGCGCCAACAGCATCACGGTGATCGCGCGGGCGGCGAGCGGGACGGCGGGTGCCTCCGCGGGCGCGGCGGCCCGGCCGTTGACCCCGGCCGACGCGGCTGCGCTCTCCGATCCGCAGGGCGCGCCCGACGTCGCCTACGTCGCGCCGGTGGTCCAGACCTCGGTGACGGTCGCGTCGGGCCCGAACTCCGAGACCGACACGGTCATCGGCAGCACCCCCGACTACTTCCCCGGGTCGAACCAGGTCGTCGCCTCGGGGCGCGCGTACGACCAGGCGGACCTGACGTCGGCCCGTCCCGTCGCCGTCCTCGGGCGGACCGTCGCCGACGACATGTTCGGCGTCGGATCGGTCCCGCTCGGGCGGACGGTCAACCTGAACGGCTCGCCGTTCCAGGTGATCGGCATCCTGCAGGCCAAGGGACAGGGCGGCCCCGGGGCCAACCCCGACACGAACGTCCTCGCGCCGCTGTCGGCCGTCCAGAGCACGTTCACCGGGTTCGGGAACCTGAACCAGATCGTCGTCGGCGCCCGTTCGACGGACACGCAGAACGCGGCCGAGTCCGAGGTCTACTCGATCATCGACCGCCGCCACGGCATCACCAACCCGAACAACCGCGACTACCAGCTCATCAGCTCGGCGCAGATCGCCCAGGTCCTCGACTCGACCCTCTCGACGTTCTCGCTGCTCCTCGCCGGGATCGCGGGGATCTCGCTGCTCGTCGGCGGTATCGGGATCACCAACATCATGCTGGTCTCGGTCACCGAGCGGACCCGGGAGATCGGCATCCGGAAGGCGCTGGGTGCGCCGCCGTCGGCGATCCTCGGCCAGTTCCTCGTCGAGTCGGTGATCCTCTCGGCGCTGGCCGGGCTGATCGGGGTCGGGATCGGGATCGGCGCGACCTTCATCCCGCTGCCGGGCGGGTTCCGCGCCATCGTCGTCCCCGCCGCGGTCGTCATCGCGGTCGTGGTGTCCATCGCCATCGGGGTGTTCTTCGGGGGCTACCCGGCGAGCCGCGCGTCGCGGTTGCGCCCGATCGAGGCCCTGCGACGTGAGTGACGGCGCGGGCACCAGCACGGACCAGCAGGGAGGAACGGGGATGGCGCAGGACGAGCCACGTCCGCAGGAGTCCGCGGAGACGGCGGAGACGGCGGAGACGGCGGAGGACGAGCGCGAGACCGTCGTGCACGGACCGTCCCGGTGGTCGGAGTCCTCCGACTCGGCGCGCGACGAGGCCTCCGACACCGGGCCCATCCGCACCCCGAGCCCGCAGCCGAGGTTCGGGCCCGACACGTCCGGTCGGGACGGCGGCCCGGCGCGCGGCTGGGGGGACCGCCCGGACGCCCGGACGACCGAGTCCCGTCCCCCGACGTCAGCCGAGGTGCTCGACCAGCCGATGGACGACTCCGACGTCCGCGAGCGGCTCAACCGCCCCGGGATGGCCCGGTCCACACGCATCCTGCTGCTGGTGCTCGGCGCGATCGTCTTCCTCGGCGCCGGCCTGCTGATCGGGCGCTACACCGCGCCGCCGACGGGGCCCGGATCGGTGCCGCCCACCCTGGGCGTCATCGAGGCCGTGGACACCCCGCCGGGCGGGTCGCCGGTCGTGACGGTGCGGGGCGCGGACGGCTCGCTGACTGCGCTGCAGACGACCCCGGGGACGGTCGTGGCCACCCCCGCGGCGGCCGGCAACGCGGCGCTGCGGGTCGGGGAGTCGGTGACGGTCACCGGCGAGCGCGACCAGCGCGGGGAGACGATCGCGACGCGGGTGGACCTGCCGGCGCGGTAGACCCGTTCGACGAGGGGCACTGGGCGCAGGGTCCGCCGGCGCCGGACCTGCGTCGTGTGCCCGTGATCAACGACGACCGCGCTCCGGCGACCGGTCGCGCCCGACCCGCTAGTCTCCCGCCCGTGAGCGAGAACGCAGCTGCCGAGATCGCCGCCGGCTACGCGACGGAGGGCGCCGCGCTGGAACTCGGTGCGGTGATGGTCGACGACGCCCCGGACAAGACCGCCCGCGTCCGCATCCCCTTCGCGACGCTGAACCGCCACGGCCTCGTCGCGGGCGCCACCGGGACGGGCAAGACCAAGACGCTGCAGAACCTCGCCGAGCAGTGCTCCGCGGCGGGCGTCCCGGTGCTGCTCGCCGACGTCAAGGGCGACCTCTCGGGTCTGGCCCGCCCCGGCGAGGCGAGCGACCGGACCACGAAGCGCGCGCAGGAGACCGGCGACGACTGGGCGCCGACCGCGTACCCGGTGCGGTTCCTCTCGCTCGGCGGCCACGGCATCGGCGTGCCGGTCCGCGCGACGATCACCGCGTTCGGGCCGATCCTGCTGTCGAAGGTGCTCGGGCTCAACGCCACGCAGGAATCGACGCTCGGGCTGATCTTCCACTACGCCGACCAGCAGCAGCTCGCCCTGCTGGACACCAAGGATCTCCGCGCCGTCATCCAGCACCTGCTCTCCGACGAGGGCAAGGAGGAGCTGAAGACCATCGGCGGGGTGTCGGTGTCGACGGCCGGCGTCATCCTGCGGGCCCTCGTGAACCTCGAGGCCCGCGGCGGCGACGAGTTCTTCGGCGAGCCGGAGTTCGACCCGGCCGACCTGCTGACCGTCGAGAACGGCCAGGGCGTGGTCACGCTGCTCGAGCTCGCCGACCAGCAGGCCGACCCGACGCTCTTCTCCACCTTCCTCATGTGGCTGCTCGCCGAGCTCTTCGAGGACCTCCCCGAGGCCGGCGACATCGACAAGCCCAAGCTGGTCTTCTTCTTCGACGAGGCGCACCTGCTCTTCGCCGACGCGTCGAAGGCCTTCCTGGACCGCATCGAGCAGACGGTGAAGCTGATCCG
>NZ_JBVPVA010000322.1:0-2438 GCF_055612215.1 Actinomycetospora sp.
CTTCGCGCACCTCCCGCACCCCGGTCCGGCCACCGAGGAGCGGGTCGCGGAGGTACTGGCCGCGCCCGGGTTCGGCAAGTACTTCACCGACCACATGGTCACCGCGACCTGGGACGCCGCCCGCGGCTGGCACGACGCGACGGTGGGCCCGTACCAGCCGTTGTCGATCGACCCGGCGTCGGTGGTGCTGCACTACAGCCAGACGATCTTCGAGGGGCTGAAGGCCTACCGGCACCCCGACGGGTCGATCGACAGCGGCTGGTACGGGCCCACCGTCGCGTCGTGCCAGCCGCGCGCGGCGTCCCAGGACACGGTGACCATGTGGTCGGTGAAGTACTTGCCGAACCCGGGCGCGGCCAGTACCTCCGCGACCCGCTCCTCGGTCGCCGGACCGGGGTGCGGGAGACGCGTGAAGGCCGTGCTCGACATGCCCGCCACCCTAGACCGCGCCCCCGACACCCGGCACCGTCCGCGACGGCATGGACGACCCCGCCACGAGGCTCGCGCCGCGGCTCCGGGTACCGCCGGTGTCGAGCTCGACGTCGTGCACCGCCGGCACGCCCAGGACCACGGAGACGACGGCGGGCGCGGAGCTCCCGTCGCGACCGCGCACGACCAGCAGCCCCGACCCGGACGCGGGCCCCGAGGGCAGGCGGTAATCGCCGTCGGTGTCGGTGGCACCGCGCCCGACCTGGTGGCCGCCGCCGTCGACGAGGGTCAGGACGGCGTCGACGGGCCGTCCGGCGTGGTCGCGGACGTGGCCGGTCAGCTGCGGGCCTCCCGAGCCGCGCGCGAACGGCGCCGTTCTGACGTCGGACGTCAGCATCGTGCCGTTGCTGACCTCAGAGGCCGTGGCCGTGGCCCCCATCCCCGCCGGGATCACGACGACGGGCCGGTCGGCGTGCTCCCAGAGCCCGCGGTCGGCGCTGGGGCGTGCGAGTGCGGCGAGCGGGCCGCCGTGCGGGCTCCCGACGACGACCGCGCGGGCGTCCCGGCGCCGCGCGAGGTCGGCGAGGGCGAGACCGACGGCGTCGTGGGTGGCGACCGGGCGCAGCGACTCGGCCGCGGCGGTCAGGCCGGACGCGGTGAGCTCGGCGACCCGGCCGGTGAGGATCCCGGGGTCGTCGCCGACCGCGGTCGCGTCCCCGACGACGGCGTCCTCGGGCACGTGCACGAGCAGGACCGGCGCGTCGACGGCGCGGGCGAGGCGGGCGCCGGCGGCGATCACCTCGTCGGTGTGCGGGGCGTCGTCGACGGCGACCAGGACGGGACGCCCGAGCCCGGCCGACCCCGGCTCGAGCGCCGGCAGCTCCGACTCCGGCTCCTCGGTCTCCGCCCGCCGCAGCAGCCGGTGGGCGGTGGACAGCACGAGCATCCCGACGGCGACGACGACCGCGGCCACCCAGAAGGGCGTGTTGGGCAGGAACGCCTCGCCGATCAGACCGGAGATCCACGGGGCGAGCCCGCCGCCGAGGAAGCGCACGAAGCTGTAGGACGCCGACGCCACCGGGCGCGGCACCGGCGCGACGGACATGACGGCCTGCGTGACCAGGGTGTTGTTGAGCCCGATCATGGCGCCGGCCACGATCACGGCCCCGATGACGACGGCGGGGGTCGTCTGCCAGACCGCGATCACCAGCAGGTCCAGCGCGAGCAGCCCCAGCACGAAGTAGAGGACGCGGACCGTGCCGAAGCGCCGCTCCAGGGCGGGCGCGCCGAACACCGCGAAGATCGCGACGAGCACGCCCCACGCGGTGAACACCCCGCCGAGCCCGAGCGGCCCGAGGTGGCCCATGGAGTACGGCGAGTACGCGAGCAGGGTGAAGAAGCCCCAGTTGTAGGCGAAGGCCGTCACGGCGATCGTCGCGAGGCTGCGGTGGCGCAGCGCCTTGATCGGGTCGAGCAGCGCGATCTTCTGCGCGGGCCTGGGCGTCTTGTCGAGCAGCACGAGGGTCGCGACGAGGGCGATCGCCATGAGCACCGCGACGCCGAAGAAGGGCGCGCGCCAGCTCACCGAGCCGAGCAGCCCGCCGACCAGCGGGCCGAGCGCGATCCCGACACCGAGGGCCGTCTCGTAGAGGATGATCGCGCCGGCGAAGCCGCCGCTCGCGCTGGCGACGATCACCGCGAGCGAGGTGGCGATGAACAGCGCGTTCCCGAGGCCCCAGCCCGCCCGGAAGCCGACGATCTCGCCGATCGAGCCGGACAGGCCGGCGAGCGCGGAGAAGACGACGATGATCGTCAGCCCGGTGACCAGCGTGGCCTTGGCGCCGATGCGGCTCGAGACCCAGCCGGTGACCAGCATCGCGACCGCGGTGATGAGCAGGTAGCTGGTGAACAGCAGCGACACCTGCGCGGGCGTCGCGGAGAGCTGCTGGGCGAGCGCGGGCAGGATCGGGTCGACCAGCCCGATCCCCATGAACGAGATGACGCAGGCG
>NZ_JBVPVA010000386.1:0-5817 GCF_055612215.1 Actinomycetospora sp.
GCGGAGGTGGCGGTGCACCCGGAGCCGGTGGTGGCGGTGCCCCGGGGCCGGGAGGAGCGGGCGCGACGGGCGGCGGGGCCATCGGGCTCCCCGGATCGCCCGGGAGCGCGACCGGCGGCGGAGCACCCGGCAAGACCGGACCGAGGGGCGGCGCGACCGGCCCCGGCTCGGGTGCAGGCTCCGGTGCGGTCGGCGAGACCCCGGGGCACCCGCGCGGCGGGACCGGCGCCGGGGCCCTCGGACCCGGGACGGGGTCGGACACTGCGGCCGGATCCGGGTCGCCACGACCCGGATCTCCGGCACAGTTCCCCGGCTCCGGCTCCGGCTCCGGCTCCGGTTCCGGCACCGGCCCCGCCCCCGGCGGCCCGGCCCGGCCCGTCCTCGAGCCGGGCCCACGCGCCGGGACCGGCGGACCGATCCTGGAGTCCGGGGGGGGCGGCCGCGCCGCCGCGCCGCCCACCCCGACGGGCGAGGGCGGGGCCGTGCCGTTCGCGCCGATGGGCGGCTACGCCGGCGGCGGCTCCGGCGACCAGCGACTCCCGCGCGCGGGGTACCTGCACGAGGACGATCCGGACGCGATCGCGGGCGAGCTCCCGCGCGTCGCGCCGCCGGTGATCGGCGAGTGACGGCCTCCGTGCCGGAGGCGCCCGCGCGCCGCCTGCGCCTCGACCGGGACGCCTTCCTCGCCGCCTGGCGCCACCTGCGCCTCGGGGACCGCCCGCCGCTGCTGGAGGTCCCCGACGAGGCCGCCACGCTCTCCGCCCGCGACGCCGCCGACCGCGCCGCCCTCGCCGCGCTGCACACCCGCGGGCTGGCGCGCACCGGCCCGCCCGGCACCCCGCCCGTGCCGATCGGGGACCTCGCCGACGCCCTCGCCGTCCTCGCCCGCCCCGAGGTCGACGTCGACCTGCGGTGCTGGGAGGGCCCGTCCGCCGTCGCGCGCCACGGACACGCCGCGGTCTCGGGCCAGCTCGCGGTCGTGGCGGAGCCCGACGTCGACCGTCGGGGGCTCGTCCTCGACCTCGTCGCGCGGACGCCCGACGCCCGCACCGACGGCGACGTCGTCGCGCTGCTCACCGCCGGCCTGCTCGCGCGCCTCCCCGACGAGCCCGCCCTGCCCGGCGTCCCGATGACGGTGCCCGCGGCGGCGCTGTTCGGCGACCGCCCGCTTCATGGCCTCGCACCCGCCGTCGCCCACCGCCTCGCCGCGCTGCGCGCCGACCCGCCGCGTCGCCAGGTGCAGATCGGCGCGACGTGCCACCGGGGGTCGGGCCGCCGGGTCGGTCCGCTGACGGTCGTGGACGCGGTGGCGGGCCGCATGGTCGTCGAGGTGGCGAACGGCCGGGCCCGCATCGTGCCGACCGACCGGGGCGGCATCGTCCGGGAGCTGGCCCGCCGCGCCGGCGGGTGACGGCCACCGTGCCGTATGAGCTCACCGCAGGACGGCGGCGACGGCGGCGGGCGCGTCGGAGGCCCGCAGCAGCGGCGCGTGCCGTCCGCCCCCGGCGCCGGCCAGCCGCGCGCACGCGGCGACCGCCTCCGCCGAGTCCACGGTGCGCAGCACGGACACCGTCACCCCGGACCGGGCCGCCACCGGCACCGGGTCCTCGCCCTCGTTCCACGCCCCGTCGGTGAGGACGACGATCTCGCGGTGCGCGGCACGGGCGTCGTGGAGCTGCGCGAGCGCGGTGCGCAGCCCGAGCGCGAGGTCGGTGGTGGAGCCGCCGCGCAGGTCGAACAGCGCGTCGAGCACCGCCGACGCGGGCCGCGGCGACGACCGCGCCCGGAGCACCACCGCCCGCGACCAGAACGCGACGACGCCGAGCTCGTCCCCGGGCCGCAGCCCGGCGGCCAGCGCACCCGCCGTCGTCACCGCCGTCGACAGCGGCTTGCCCGCGACGGAGCCGGACGCGTCGACCAGCAGCACCGTCGCGCGCGCCGAGGAGCGCCAGCCGCGCCAGCGCAGGTCGTCCGTGCCCGGCCGGGGCGACCGCTCGAGGGTGGCGTCGAGGTCGAGATCGGGGCCCTCGCGGTCCACCGTCGCGAGGCGCGTCGTGCCCCGCCGCTCCTCCTGCCCGAGCCGGGGCGGGCGGATCACCAGCTTCGCCGCCAGCCGGCGGGCCGCGGCGCGCAGGCCGGGGTCGGTGGCGCGGGCGAGGTCGGCGAGCAGGTCGACCGCGGCGTCGGGGTCCTCGGTCGCCCGGGAGCTCATGGCGGCCTCGTCGAGCACGCCGACCCGAGGGCTGACCTGCGCGAGCCCGTCGCCGTGCCGGTTCTCCAGCTCGGCGCGGGTGGTGGTCCGCCGCGACTGGTCGCGCAGCAGCTCGGCGACCTTGCTCGGGTCGGAGACGACCCGCGGCGGCGCCCCGGGCGAGCGACCCGGGGTCAGGCTTTTCCCGGGGCGTCCGCACCCCGCGGGTCGGACCCCGCCGCGTCGTCGGGACGGGGCCCCGTCGCCGCCCAGATCGCCGAGACGACCTCCTCGACGGTGCGCGACGAGCCCTCCACCAGCGTGACCCGCCCGGTCAGGGCGGCCCGGGCCGCGTCGGCCCCGGTCTCCTCCGACGGGTGCGCGGGCGCCTCGGCGCGCAGCGACGCGAGCGACGAGGCGAGCGCGACCAGGTCGAGCGCCCCGCGCACCGACGACCCCAGCCGCAGGTCGGGGTGGCTGCGGGTGGCCCGCACCGCCTCGACCGCCCGCCGCGCGAAGGCCTCGTCGGGACCGTCGGGCCCCTCGGAACCACGGGCGACGATCGCGAGCTCCTCGGGGGCGCTCTGGTGGTCGAAGGCGACGCGGCAGGAGCGGTCGTAGAGGGCGGGCGTGATCCGGCCGGTGCCGACGCCGTCGGACGGGTTCATCGCCGCGACCAGCCGGAACGTCGCGGCGGCGTCGACGGTGCCGAGGCGCGGGACGTGCAGCCGCCGCTCGGAGAGCACCCCGAGCAGGACGTTCAGCGTCTCCTCGGGGACCCGGTTGAGCTCCTCGACGTAGAGCAGCGCGCCGCTGCGCAGGGCGCGCACGAGGGGGCCGGGCACGAAGTTCTCGGGCCGGTAGTCCTCGGTGAGCACCCGGGAGACGTCGTGGTGGCCGACCAGCCGGGTGGGCGACAGCTCGGCGTTGCCCTCCACCAGCTCGAACCCGACGCCCGCGCCGTCGGCCAGGGCGCGGAGCAGGGTGGTCTTGCCGGTGCCGGGCGGGCCCTCGAGCAGGACGCTGCGCCCGGAGGCGAGCGCCGCGGCGAGGACCTCGGACTCGGTGCGGCGCCCGACGACGGCCGCGCGGGCCGCGTCGAGCATGCCCCGGGCCGGCAGGACGCCGGCCCGGGGCAGCACGCCGTTCGTGGTGGTGCTGATCGTGGTCCCCGGATCAGTCGAAGATCAGGACGCCGCGGATGTTCTTGCCCGCGTGCATGTCCTCGTAGCCCTGGGCGACCTCGTCGAGCTTGTACTGCTTGGTGACGAGCTCGTCGAGCTTGAGCTTCCCGTGGTTGTAGAGGTCGAGCATCTTCGGGATGTCGGCGCGCGGGTTGGACGACCCGAACAGCGAGCCCTTGAGCTTCTTCTCGAACAGGGTGAGCTCGCCGATCGGGATCGGCACGCCGACCTCGGTGATGTCGCCGAGGCCCGTGACGATGACGGTGCCCTGCTTGCGGATCGAGGCGAAGGCGTTGCCGACGTGCTCGGGCTTGGTGACGCCGATCGTCACGATCGAGACGTCGGCGCCCTGCCCGTTGGTGAAGCCCTTGGCGATCTCGGTGGCCTCCTCGATCGACTCCACCGCGTGGGTGGCGCCGAGCTCCTGGGCCTTCTCGCGCTTGAACGCGACGGGGTCGACGGCGATGACGTTGGCCGCACCCGCGTGCACCGCACCCTGGACGGCGTTCGCGCCGATGCCGCCGATACCCTGGATGATCACGGTGTCGCCCGGCTGGACGTCACCGGTGTTCACCGCGGAGCCCCAGCCGGTGCCCACCGAGCAGCCCAGCAGGCAGGCCACCTCCAGCCGGGTGTCGTCCGCGACCTTGATCGCCGAGTCCACCGCGACCGTCGTGTACTCGGAGAACGTGCCGATGCCGCACATCTGGCCGACCGGCGTGCCGTCGTCGAGCTGGAGGCGGGTGGACGGGTCGTCCCAACGGGTGCCGGCGAGCAGGCCCGCGCCGAGGTCACAGAGGTTCGAGTGGCCGGTGGCGCACCAGCGGCACTTCCCGCAGGCGGGGAGGAAGGAGAAGATCACCTTGTCCCCGACCTCGAAGCCCTTGGTGTTCGGCCCGACGGACTCGACGACGCCCGCGCCCTCGTGGCCCCCGGCGAACGGGTAGGTGCCGACCGGGATGTCACCGGTGGCGATGTGGTCGTCGGAGTGGCAGAGGCCCGACGCGACCATCTTGACGCGGATCTCGTCCTGCCGGGGGTCGTCGACCTGGACGGTCGCCGTCTCGTACTTGCCCGGTGCTGACCGCACCAGGGACGTGCGGCAGGTGATGGACAACGCAGATCACTCCTCACGCAACGGCTCTGTAGAACGTGCTCGGGGATGCACCCTATGGCGCCGGTCACGCTCGGGCCAGGGTTTCGGTGCGGTGGGACCGGTTTCGGGAGAGGTTCGACTCCGTCCGTAGGATCCCCGTGGTGAGCCTGCACCTGTACGACACCGCTGCACGCGCGCTGCGGGAGTTCCGCCCGCAGCACGAGGGCCGGGCGTCGCTGTACGTGTGCGGGGCCACGGTGCAGGGAGTGCCGCACGTCGGGCACGTCCGCTCGAGCGTGGACTTCGACGTGCTCCGCCGCTGGCTGGCCCACGGCGGCCTGGACGTCACGCTCGTCCGCAACGTCACCGACATCGACGACAAGATCCTCACGAAGGCGGCCGAGGCGGGCCGTCCGTGGTGGGAGTGGGCGGCGACCCACGAGCGGGAGTTCACCGCGGCGTTCGACGCGCTGGGCTGCCTGCCGCCCTCGGTGGAGCCCCGGGCCACCGGACACATCACCGAGATGGTCGAGCTCATCGAGCGGCTCATCGCGGCCGGGCACGCGTACCCCTGCGACAACGACTCCGGCGACGTCTACTTCGCCGTCGGCACCTGGTCCGACTACGGCACGCTCTCCGGGCAGCGGCCCGACGACGTGGAGCAGGGCGAAGCGCCGTCGCGCGGCAAGCACGACCCGCGGGACTTCACGCTGTGGAAGGCCGCCAAGCCCGGCGAGCCCAGCTGGCCGACGCCGTGGGGGCGGGGGCGGCCGGGCTGGCACCTGGAGTGCTCGGCGATGGCCACCCACTACCTCGGGCCGACGTTCGACATCCACGGCGGCGGGCTCGACCTGGTGTTCCCGCACCACGAGAACGAGCAGGCGCAGTCGCACGCGGCCGGTGACGGTTTCGCGCGCTACTGGATGCACAACGCCTGGGTGACGATGTCCGGCGCGAAGATGTCCAAGTCGCTCGGCAACACCCTGACGATCCCCGCGGTGCTCGAGCGGGTCCGGGCGGTGGAGCTGCGCTACTACCTCGTCGCGCCGCACTACCGCTCCACGGTGGAGTACTCCGAGGGCGCGCTGGCGGAGGCGTCGGCGGCGTACCGGCGGATCGAGACGTTCGTGCACCGCGTGCAGGAGCGCATCGGCACCGTGGGCGCGCAGGCGGCCCCCGGCACGATCGAGCCGTTCGCCGCGGCGATGGACGACGACCTCGGCACCCCGGCCGCCCTCGCCGTCGTGCACGAGCAGGTGCGCGGGGGCAACACCGCGCTCGACGGCGGTGACCGCGAAGCCGCCCTCGCCGCCGCCGCCGCGGTCCGGCAGATGACCGGCATCCTC
>NZ_JBVPVA010000563.1:0-3021 GCF_055612215.1 Actinomycetospora sp.
CCGGCCGGCCAGCTGGTGGGCCAGCCCCTGCGTGTAGTGCACGATCGCGCTCTTCATCGTGCCGTAGGGCCCGGCGGCGAAGTCGATCTCGCGCCCGGAGACGCTCGAGACCGTGACGATCGCGCCCGCGTCGGAGGCCTCCAGCGACGGCAGCGCCGCCTCCACGAGGCGCACGGTGCCGAGCATGTCCGTGCGGAAGGACGCCTCCCAGTTCTCCTCGGTGCCCGGGATGGCCAGTGCGGAGACGTTCGCGACGACGACGTCGAGCCCGCCGAGCTCCTCGGCGGTGCGGGTCACCCAGGCGCGCAGGGCGTCCCCGTCGGCGACGTCGACGGCCTCGCCGTGCACCGTGCGACCCGCGTCGCGCAGCTCGTCGAGCGCGCCGCGGACGCCGTCGTCGGAGCGGGCGCAGAACGCGACGGTGGCGCCCTCGTCGGCGAGGGCCTCCACGATCGCGCGTCCGATGCCGCGGCTGCCGCCGGTGACGAGTGCGCGCCGACCGGCCAGTCCGAGATCCATGTGTGACCCTCCTGGGGCTAGAGCTGCGCCGCCCGCGCGCGCAGGTCGGCGTGCAGGCCGTCGTAGGGCTCGACGCGGGGCAGGTACGCCTTGGACACCTTCGTCACGGCGCTGTAGTTGGTGTCGACGACGTTCGCGAGCGGGGCGCGCGAGATCTGGGTGAGCAGCTGGTAGGCGTCGAGGCGGTCGAGGCCGTGCAGGGCCCCCAGCCAGGAGATCATCTCCTTCTGCCCGATCCGCCACGCGTCCTCGAGCGGCCGCGACGAGCCGACGGTGATGAGCTCGTCGTCGCTCTCCAACCGCGGCCACGCCGGGGCCGGCGCCGCACCGGCCTTCACCAGCTCGACGATGAGCGTGACGTCCATGGCGCCCTCGACGGCGGTCCCGCAGGACTCGCCCTCGCCCTGGCGGTAGTGGCCGTCGCCGACCGAGAAGACCGCGCCCGGCTCGTTCACCGGCAGGTAGCAGGTGACGCCCGCGCGCATCTCCGGGGTGTCCATGTTCCCGCCGAACGCGTCGGGGGTCAGCGAGGAGCGGACCTCGCGGTTGGCCGGGGCGACCCCGACGGTGCCGAGCATCGGCGCGACCGGCAGGTCGACCGAGAAGTCGCTGCGCCGCGCGACGAAGGTGACGGTGCCGCGGGCCCGGTCGAGCTCGTAGATCCAGGTCAGCTCCGGCAGCGCGTCGTCGAGCAGCGCGGTCCGGTCGGTGCCGGTCAGGCCGCCGAAGAACGGCACGAGCGTGGAGGCGCCCCAGTCGCGGGCCGGGGTGAGGTCGACCAGGTGCAGCACGAGCGTGTCGCCGGGCTCGGCGCCGCGCACCGCGAAGGGGCCGGTCTGCGGGTTGAGGAAGCGCGGGTCGAGCGACCCCGATGCGACGTCGCCGACCGAGCGGATCTTCCCGCCGAAGGCGTCGTCGCACCACAGGCGCAGCACGTCACCCGGGTCGACCTCGCGGATCGGGGCGACGCCGCCGAAGGTCCACGCGTACTGGTCGGGGGTGGGGGAGAACTCGACGATCACGGTGGACCTCCGGTCGCGTGCGTGCCCTGTCGGCGTGCTGTCTGACTGTCCGTGCGCTGGCACGGGAAGGCACACTAGAAGCGGTCGGCGCCCGTGAGCTGGCGTTCCAGGTCGTCGGCGGTCTTCGTGACCAGCCGGAAGGGCGCCTCGAACTCGGCGAACGTCATGTCCGACAGCGGGGCGGCGTGGCGGAAGATCGCGGTGCCGTCGACGGCGGCCGCCCCGCCGACGACGGTCGACTCGGTCAGCTCGAGCAGCCGCCGGGCGTCGATGTCGTCGAGGCGGGCGATCGGCGACTCGATCTGCATCCAGTCCTGCCCCTCGAACTCGCCCCGGTGGCGGACGTAGACGAGCTGGTCGCGCCCGTCGGCTGTCGGCAGCCGGAAGGTGAGGCCGTCCGCGTCCTGCGCCATCACCTCGTAGCGGACCCGCACCCACAGCACGAGGTCGTCCCAGCTGGCCACGCACACTCCCGACGTCTCGGCGCCTCCGGCGAGCCGAACCGTAGCAGCGGCCGGGGGGCTCGGGGGCCGGTCAGCGGGCGCCGACCAGCTTGTCCCAGGCGAACGCGCCCACCGTCGCCGTCGCGCCACTGCGGTCGAGCAGGCGCAGCAGTGCGGCGCCGTCGCGCGGGCGGTCGGCGGCGTTCTGCGCGGTGGCCCGGCGCAGCACCGGCACGAGGCGCGGGGAGAGCCGCGCGACGCCCGAGAACGCGTCCGACGGCGGCCCGTCGAGGATCCGCCGGGCGATGTCCACGACGTTCTCTCCGTCGAAGAGGTGGTCGCCGCGCGCCGCGAACACCACGCAGCACGCCCAGGCCCAGACGTCCGTGGCCGGGCCCGCGCCGTTGCCCGTGACCTGCTCGGGCGCCATGTAGCCGGGCGTGCCGACCATGTTGCCGGCCGGGGTGTGGTGGGTCTGGCCCACGACGCGGGCGATGCCGAAGTCCACGACCTTCGGGCCCGCGGAGGTCAGCAGGATGTTGCCGGGCTTGAGGTCGCGGTGGGTGATGCCGTCGTTGTGCAGCGCGGCCAGCGCGCGGGCCAGCGCGATCGCGATGCGCGTCAGCGTCTCGGCGTCGCGCACCGCGCCGTTCTCGGCGATCAGCGCGTGGAGCGACGGGCCGTCGAGGCGCTCCATGACGATGTAGGGCATCGACCCGTCGAACCCGACGCCGTGCACGCGCGCGGTGTAGTCCCCCGTGACCTTCTGCAGGGTCTGGCCCTCCCGCAGGAACCGGGTCCGGGCGTCGACGTCGTCGAGCAGGTGCGGGGCGAGCACCTTGATCGCCATCGAGCCCGTGACCCCGGCGCGGTGCCCGAGGTAGACCGTGCCCATGCCGCCGGACCCCAGCCGGCCGGTGAGCTGGTACTCGCCCACCGTGCGCGGGTCGTGCGGGGTGAGCGGCTGCTCGGGCGGCGCCATGTCCACGAGCCGTGTCGCGGCCGTGGGGGGCGGCGGGGTCGGAACGCGCGGCGGT
>NZ_JBVPVA010000769.1:0-3230 GCF_055612215.1 Actinomycetospora sp.
GCCGCCGCCGCGAGGCGGACGACGTCGGCCGGGTCGTCGGTGCCGTCGGACGCGTTCGAGTGCACGTGGAGGTCGATCACGGGCCCGGGGTACCCGGAGTCACCGACGACCTCGTGTCACGGACGGCTGGGGGTCTGCCGCTTCTCCCCGAAGACCAGCTCCGAGATCGCCTCGTAGACCTCCTCGGGGTCGGGGAGGTAGGAGATGCGGCTCAGCGCCTGGATCTGCCCGGCGGACTCGATGATCATCGTCCCGTAGCCCAGCATGCGGCCGTTGAGTGTCCGCTCGAAGGTGAGGTCGGTGACCTTGCCGAGCGGCATCATGCCGACCCGCTGGGTGAACACGCCCTGGGTGAGCATGACGCGCTTGTCGGTGATGACGACCTTCTCGACCCACCACTCGCTGACCTTGTAGCAGGCCTTGATGAGCACGAGCAGGCCGCCGTACCAGAGCATGTTCGAGAGCACCGGACCGTCGGGGAGCAGGTGCGCGGCGACCATGAGGACCACCATCAGGACCGTCGCCTGGACGATCTCGCTCAGGATGACGACCCAGTGGCGCCGGAAGCGGATGACCCGCCGCTCGGTCGGCAGGACGTACTCGTCGACCTCGCGAGGTGCCAGCACGGCGCCCTCCCCTCCTGCCCCGGGCGGAACACCGCAGAGCGTAACCCGTCGGGGTCGCGGGACGGGCCGCGAGCAGGCGCGGGAGGGTCAGCGCTCCTGCGGCACCGGGCGGTTGGGCTGCTCGGCCGCGAGGGCGGCCTCGTCGGAGTCGGTGACCGGGCGCTTCGGGACCATCACCTTGCGCCGGTAGATGCAGACGACGACGCCGTCCTGGTTGTAGCCGATGGTCTCGACCTGCACGATCCCGCGGTCGTTCTTGGAGCTCGACTCCTTCTTGTCGAGCACCGTCGACTCGCCGTAGATCGTGTCGCCGTGGAAGACCGGCTTCACGTGGCGCAGCGACTCGACCTCGAGGTTCGCGATGGCCTTGCCCGAGACGTCCGCGACCGACATGCCGAGCAGCAGCGAGTAGACGTAGTTCCCGACGACGACGTTGCGTCCCTGCTGGGTGCCCTCGGCGTAGTGGCTGTCGAGGTGCAGCGGGTGGTGGTTCATCGTGATGAGGCAGAAGAGGTGGTCGTCGTACTCGGTCACCGTCTTGCCGGGCCAGTGCTTGTAGGTCGCCCCGACCTCGAACTCCTCGAAGTACCGACCGAACTGCACGTGACCACTCCCTGGACGTCTGGACATCACTGTCTCCCGGACCATCCGGACGGCGCAGCGTCCGCGACGACCCGTAGGATGGCCTATTGCGGAGACGCACGTGGACGCACCGACGCGTGACACGTGCGACACCAGGCCCACCCCGGCAGCCCTCCGGCCGTCCCCGGTGTGGCTTCGCGAGGAGTTCGTCCGCACGCGACGACCGAGGAGGTTGACGTGGCCACGACCGAGCAACCGGGCGCCGATCCCGGCGCCGCCGGAAGTACCGGCCGCGTCCTCTCGAGGGGCCGCTGACGGCGCCGGACGCCGTCGTGGTCCCCCGAGGTGACGCGGAGATCCGTCCGAGATCCCGCTGACCGGCCCGCCGCCGGTCGACCCTCCGGAGACCCCCATGCCCGCTCTCCCCTCCCTGCGCTCCACCGCCGCCCGCGCGCGGCGGCCGCGTGCCCTCGACAACGGCGTCCACGTCCCGCACGTGCCGCTCTCCGCGTTCGTCGTCGACTGCGCCGTCTACGTCGACGGGCACCGTCTCGAGGGGCGGTGGAACCACCGCGACGCGATCGCGGAGGTGCGCAGGCGCGAGGAGGGCTTCGTCTGGGTCGGCCTGCACGAGCCCGATGCCGAGCAGATCGACGACATCGCCGAGGTGTTCGGGCTGCACCCGCTCGCCGTCGAGGACGCCGTCCAGGCCCACCAGCGGCCGAAGATCGAGCGCTACGACGACATGGTCTTCTCGGTGTTCAAGACGGTGCGCTACGTCGCGCACGCCTCCCCGACGACGGCGAACGAGATCGTCGAGTCCGGCGAGCTGATGTGCTTCGTCGGGAAGGACTTCGTGGTCACGGTCCGCCACGGCCAGCACTCCGGGCTGCGGCGGGTGCGGCGCATGCTCGAGGACGAGCCCGAGCACCTGGCCCTCGGCCCCGCGGTGGTCCTGCACGCGATCGCCGACCACATCGTCGACGCCTACCTCGAGGTCTCCGCCGCCGTCGAGGGCGACATCGACACCATCGAGGCCGAGGTGTTCGCGCCGTACTCCGAGCTCGGCGCCGACCAGATCTACCTGATGAAGCGCGAGGTGCTCGAGCTGCGCCGGGCGGTCCAGCCCCTGGTCGCGCCGCTGCGCCGGCTCTCGGAGGGCTACTCGCCCCTGGTGCCGACGAACGTGCGCAGTTACTTCCGCGACGTGGACGACCACCTGGTCACCGTCTCCGAGCGCGTCGCGCAGTTCGACGAGCTCCTGACGACGCTCGTCGACGCCGTCCTGGCGAAGATCACGCTGCGGCAGAACAACGACATGCGCAAGATCACCGCCTACGCGGCACTGCTCGCGGTCCCGACGATGTTCGCCGGCATCTACGGCATGAACTTCGACTACATGCCCGAGCTGCACTGGACGTTCGGTTACCCGCTGGTGATCGTCGTGATCCTGGTGATCTGCGGGTGGCTCTTCCGGACGTTCCGCCGCAATCGCTGGCTGTAGCCCGCTGCCCCGAACGCCGCGAGGTGAAATTCGGGTCTGCCGCTGCGTGACTGTGTGGCTACGCTCACGACGTTTCCAGCGGCGGACACCGGGGAGGTTCTCGTGACGGCGACAGGCGGGACGACCGAGCAGCCGGGGAGCGTGCGCTCCCTGATCCCGGCACGTATCGACCGATTGCCCTGGTCACCGTTCCACACCCGGATGGTCGTGGCCCTCGGGACCTGCTGGATCCTCGACGGCCTCGAGATCACCATCGCCAGCAACGTCGGCGAGAAGCTCACCGACAGCGACCGCCTCGGTCTCTCGACCACCGCCGTGGGCTTCCTCGCCACCGTGTACCTGCTGGGGCAGGTGGTCGGTGCGCTGGTCTTCGGGAACCTCTCCGACCGGCTCGGCCGACGCCGACTGTTCTTCATCACGCTGGCGATCTACTTCGGCGGCAGCGCCCTCACCGCCCTCACGATCGGCTCCGGAGCCCTGTCGCTGACGTTCCTCTACGCGACCCGGTTCATCGCCGG
>NZ_JBVPVA010000832.1:0-5967 GCF_055612215.1 Actinomycetospora sp.
GGCATGATCGCCAGCACCGGACCGAAGATCTCCTCCTGCGCGATCGTCATGTCCGACCGCACCCCCGAGAAGATCGTCGGCCGCACGTAGGCACCCTCGGCGGGCACGCCCTCCGGCGCGCCCGGCCCGCCGACGGCCAGCTCCGCACCCTCCTCGACGCCCCGCGCGATGTAGGACTCCACCCGGTCGCGCTGCGTCGCCGAGGACATCGGCCCGATCCGCGTCGACTCGTCGGTCGGGTCGCCGACGGTGTACTTCGCCGCCGCGGACACCGCGAGCTCCACGACCTCGTCGTGCAGCGACTCCGGCACCAGCAGCCGCGTCCAGGCGGTGCAGGTCTGCCCGCCGTTGATGAAGCAGTTCCCGAGCCCGACCTTGACGGCCTTCGTCAGGTCGGCGTCGTCGAGCACGATGTTCGCCGACTTCCCCCCGAGCTCGAGGGCGACGCGCTTGATCGTCCCGGCGGCGACCTCCTGCACCCGGCGGCCGGCGGCGACCGACCCGGTGAACGACACCATGTCCACCCCGGGGTGCGCGGCGAGCGCCTCGCCGGCCTCCGGGCCGACGCCGTGCACCACGTTGAACACCCCGGCGGGCAGGCCGGCCTCGGCGGAGATCGCGGCGAGCGCGCCCGCCGTCAGCGGCGCCACCTCGGAGGGCTTGAGCACGACCGTGCAGCCCGCGACGAGGGCCGGCGCCAGCTTGGCGACGACCTGGTGCAGCGGGTAGTTCCACGGCGTCACGGCGCCGACGACGCCGACCGGCTCGCGGACGACGAGGGAGTTGCCGATCTCCTCGGTCCAGGCGAAGTCCTCGGCGAGCGCGGCCACGCCCTTCGACGTCGCCATCGGCATGCCGAGCTGCACGCTGCGCGCGAACGCGATCGGCGAGCCCATCTCCGCGGTGATCGACTGCGCGAGCTCCTCGTGGCGGGCCTTGAGCCCGTCGCGGATGCGCAGGACCGCGGCCACGCGCTCGGCCACCGGGGTCGCCGACCACGCCGGGAACGCCGACCGCGCGGCCAGCACCGCCGCGTCGACCTCCGCCCGGCCACCGCGCGGGACCTCGGCGATCGTCTGCCCGGTCGCGGGGTTCACCACGGCGATCGACCCGGAACCGGCCACCGCCTCCCCGTCGATCCAGTGCTGGGTGAGCGTGTCCGTGCTGGTCGTCATCGACTTACCTCCGCCGTCGCCTCCGGTCCGTCCCCACTCTGCCCCGGTTGCGGCTCCCGGGCACGGGGCAGCCCCGCCCATGGCCGACTTCACCTCCACCACCACCGTCGACGCCTCCCCCGAGGACCTCTTCGCCTTCCTCTCCGACGTGGGCAACCTCCCGCGGTACTTCGCCCGCATGAAGACCGCCGAGCCGGCGGGGGGCAACGCGGTGCGGACGTCCGCCGAGCTGCCCGACGGCTCCCACGTCGAGGGCGAGGCGTGGTTCGAGGTCGATCAGAACGCCCAGCACATCGCCTGGGGCGCCGAGGGCGAGAGCGACTACCACGGCTACCTCGACGTCCGTCCCGACGAGCGCGGCGCCGTCGTCGAGGTGCACCTGCACACCAACCGCGCGGAGGCCGGCGACCACCAGGTGCAGAACGGGCTGGACACCACCCTCGACACGATCAGGACGCTCGTCGAGGACCAGGGCGCGGCAGGCTGAGCCGACCCGCCCGGCGTCACCCC
Source organism: Actinomycetospora sp. (assembly GCF_055612215.1). Taxonomy (NCBI): domain Bacteria; kingdom Bacillati; phylum Actinomycetota; class Actinomycetes; order Pseudonocardiales; family Pseudonocardiaceae; genus Actinomycetospora; species Actinomycetospora sp. The sequence continues at coordinate 1,686 of NZ_JBVPVA010000832.1, forward strand.
CGACGCCGGGCGGCTCCCGGGAGGTCCGCCGTGCTCGCACGCCTCGTCGCGCTCGTGCTGCTCACGGTCGTCACGGGCTTGGCGCTGTGGTCGGACCGGCCGCCCGCGCCGGTGCCGGCGAGCGCCCCCTCGGCGGCGTTCAGCGCCGAGCGCGCGATGCCGGTGGTCGACGACCTCGCCCGGGAGCCCCACCCCCTGGGCAGCCCGGCGGCGCAGCGGGTGCGCGAGGACGTCGTCGCGCGGCTGCGGGCCCTCGGCACGGCTCCGCGGGTGGAGACCACCGTCGTGCGCGGGGCGACCGTCGCGAACGTCGTCGCGACCCTCCCGGGCAGCGCGCCGACCGGCACCGTCGTGCTCGCCGCGCACCAGGACTCGGTCCCGGAGGGCCCGGGCGCGGCCGACGACGTCTCCTCGGTGGCGGCCATCCTCGAGACCGTGCGCGCCCTGCGGGCGGGGCCGCCGCTGCGCGACGACGTCGAGGTGCTGCTGACCGACGGCGAGGAGGCCGGCCTGCTCGGGGCGCAGGCCTGGGTGCGTGACGACCTGCCCCGCGACCGGCCGACCGTCGTGCTCAACCACGAGGCCCGCGGGGTCGCCGGGCCCTCGCTGGTCTTCCAGACGTCCCCCGGCAACGCCGGCCTCGTCCGCGCGATCGCCGACGCCGTCCCGCACCCGCGCGGCGACTCCTCGCTCGTCGCGGTCTACCGCCTGCTGCCCAACGACACCGACCTGTCCGTGGTCCTCGACGCCGGTCGGCCCGGGGTGAACTCGGCGTTCATCGAGCGCCCGAGCGCGTACCACACGGTGGGCGACACCCCGGCGGCATTGAGCCCGGCGAGCGTGCAGAACCAGGGCTCGACGATGCTCGCGCTCGCCCGGGAGCTGGGGAACGCGGACCTGCGCCCGCTCGACCCGGTCGCGAGCGGCCTGCCCCCGCAGCCCGACGCGGTGTACTTCCGGGTCCTCGGCGCGTTCGTCACCTACCCGCAGGCGTGGGAGCTGCCGATCGCCCTGGCGGCGGTCGCGGCCCTCGTCGGGGCGGTCCTGCTCGGGCGGCGGCGGGGGCTGCTGCGCGTTGGCGGGGTGCTCCTCGCCGCGGTGACGGCGGGGGTCGCGGTCGTCGTCGCACTGGGCCTGGGGGCCGTGCTCGGGGAGCTCTTCGGCATGTTGCGCCCGGGCGGGCGCGGTGTCGGCCCCTACGCGGCCCACCTGCTGCCCTTCGAGGTCGCCGACGTCGTGCTGGCGGTCGTCGTGGTCCTGGCGTGGGTGCTGCCGCTGCGACGGCGGTACGAGCCGACCGCGACGACGGCGGGCGCGGCGGGCCTGCTCGGTGTGCTCGGGCTGGTCACCGCGGTCGTCGTGCCCGGGGCGTCGTTCCTGCTCGCGCTCCCGGCGCTGGGCCTGGCCCTCGGGCTCGGCGTCGCGGTGCTGCTGCGGGCCCGCCCGAGCGTCGCGGTGGCGGCCCTCGCCGTCGGGACCGTGCCGACCGCTTCCCTGCTGGTGCCCTTCGCGCCCCAGGTGTTCCTCGTCGACGGCGTGGCGCACGGGCTGGCCGTGGCGGTTATCGCGCTGGTGCTCGGCCCCTGCGCCTGGCTGGTCGGCGGTCCGACCACGCCGGTCGGTCCTCCCCATCCGCGCCCGTAGGCAGTCGATCATGCCGAAGGCACCGACCGGGTCCGGTGCCCTCGACATGATCAACTGCCTACCGTGCGCGCCGGCGGACGGGCCCCGGCGGCCCGTCGTCAGTCGAACTTGAGCTCGGTGTCGCGGGTCCGCTTGAGCTCGTAGAAGTACTCGTAGCCCGCGAGCAGCTTCGCGCCGTCGAAGATCTGGCCGGCCTGCTCGCCGCGCGGGATGCGGGTCATGACGGGGCCGAAGTACGCGGAGCCGTCGACGTGGATCACGGGCGTGCCGACGTCCATGCCCACCGGGTCCATGCCCTCGTGGTGGGACTTCTTCAGCGCGTCGTCGTAGTCGGTCGAGGTCGCGGCCTTGGCGAGGTCGGCGTCGAGCCCGACCTCGGAGAGCGCCTTCGCGATGACGTCGTCGAAGTCCTTGTTGCCGTTGTTGTGGATCTCGGTGCCCATCGCGGTGTAGAGCGGGGCGAGGATCTCGTCGCCGTGGGCCTGCGCGGCCGCGATGCACACGCGGACGGGCTTCCAGCCCTCGTCCATCATCGACTGGTACTTCTCGTCGAGGTCACGGCCCGAGTTGAGCACCGACAGGCTCATCACGTGCCACGCGATGTCGATGTCGCGGACGTTCTGCACCTCCAGGATCCAGCGGGAGGTGATCCAGGCGAACGGGCACAGCGGGTCGAACCAGAAGTCGACGCGGGTCTTGTCACCAGCAGCGGTCATGACACCAGGCTTCCCTCGGACGGCAGGTCTCTACCGGAGCGAACCGTGGAAGCTGCAACCGTGTTCCCGTGACGGCACGGCGCACCCGCGCCGTGGATAGGGTGAGCCGCGTGGCTGCTCCGAACCTGACCCGGGCCGACGCACGCACGCGTGCCGAGATGCTCGACGTCGACTCCTACACCGTCGCGCTCGACCTGACCGACGGCGCCGCGGGGCCGGGTGAGACGACCTTCCGCTCGACGACGACGGTGCGGTTCCGCTGCTCCTCCCCCGGCGCCGCGAGCTGGATCGACCTCGTCGCGGCGGAGGTGCGCGCCGCCACCCTCAACGGCGTCGCGCTCGACGTCACCGGCTACGACGAGGAGAAGGGCATCGCACTGCCCGACCTCGTCGCCGAGAACGAGCTCGTCGTCGACGCCGACTGCCGCTACATGAACACCGGCGAGGGCCTGCACCGCTTCGTCGACCCGGTCGACGGCGGGGTCTACCTCTACAGCCAGTTCGAGACCGCGGACGCCAAGCGGATGTTCGCCTGCTTCGACCAGCCCGACCTCAAGGCGACGATCACGCTGACCGCGCTCGCGGCGCCGAGCTGGGAGGTCATCTCCAACGGCGCGAAGGACACGGCGACGACGCTCGACTCCGGCGCCGTCCACCACGCCTTCGAGACCACGGTCCGCATCTCGACCTACCTCGTCGCGCTCGTCGCCGGGCCCTACGCCACATGGACCGACGAGTACTCCGACGACCACGGCACGATCCCGCTGGGCATCTACTGCCGCGCGAGCCTCGCCGAGCACATGGACGCCGAGCGGCTGTTCACCGAGACCAAGCAGGGCTTCGGCTTCTACCACCGCAACTTCGGGGTGGCCTACCCCTTCACCAAGTACGACCAGCTCTTCGTCCCGGAGTTCAACGCGGGCGCGATGGAGAACGTCGGGGCGGTGACGTTCCTCGAGGACTACGTCTTCCGCAGCCGCGTCACCCGCTACCTCTACGAGCGCCGCGCCGAGACCGTGCTGCACGAGATGGCGCACATGTGGTTCGGCGACCTCGTGACGATGCGCTGGTGGGACGACCTGTGGCTCAACGAGTCGTTCGCGACCTGGGCGAGCGTCGTGAGCCAGTCCGAGGCCACCGAGTACCGCAACGCCTGGACCACGTTCGCGAACGTCGAGAAGTCCTGGGCCTACCGCCAGGACCAGCTGCCCTCGACCCACCCGATCGCGGCCGACATCCCCGACCTGCAGGCCGTCGAGGTCAACTTCGACGGCATCACCTACGCCAAGGGCGCGTCGGTGCTCAAGCAGCTCGTGGCCTACGTCGGGCAGGAGGAGTTCCTCGCCGGGCTGCGCCTGTACTTCTCCCGGCACGCCTACGGCAACGCCACCTTCGACGACCTCCTCGGCGCCCTCACCGAGGCCTCCGGCCGGGACCTCTCCGGGTGGAGCGCGCAGTGGCTGCGCACGACCGGGCTCAACTCGCTCTCGCCGTCGTTCTCGGTCGGCGAGGACGGCCGGTACCGGACCTTCGACGTCACGCAGGGCGGCGCCCGCCCCGGCGCCGGCGAGACCCGCACGCACCGCATCGCCGTCGGCATCTACGACGACGACGGCAGCGGCACGCTCGTCCGGCGCCACCGCACCGAGCTCGACGTGTCCGGCGAGCGCACCGAGGTCCCCGAGCTCGTCGGGGTCGAGGCCGGCGCGCTGGTGCTGGTCAACGACGACGACCTCACCTACTGCACGATGCGCCTCGACGAGCGCTCGTTGACCACGCTGATCGACCGGGTCGGCGACATCGCCGAGCCGCTGCCGCGGACGCTGTGCTGGTCGGCGGCCTGGGAGATGACCCGTGAGGCCGAGCTGCGGGCGCGTGACTTCGTGACCCTCGTGCTGAACGGGCTCGCGGCCGAGAGCGAG
>NZ_JBVPVA010000923.1:0-5645 GCF_055612215.1 Actinomycetospora sp.
ACCACGCGCAAGCTGCTCGCGGACCGCGACGGCGAGGCCGGGACGCGGCCCCCCACGGTCGGGTTCTGGTTCTCGCTCGGCCACTCGACGATCGTGTTCGTGCTCGTCCTGCTGCTCGGGCTCGGCGTCCGCGCCGTCACCACCGGGATCGGCGACGACGACTCGCCGCTCAAGGTCGTCGGCGGCCTCGTCGGGACCGCGGTCAGCGGGCTCTTCCTGATCCTGATCGGCGTCATCAACCTGGTGGTGCTGGTCGGGATCGTGCGGATCTTCCGGCGGATGCGCCACGGCGACTACGACGAGGCCGAGCTCGAGCGCCACCTCGACGAGCGCGGCTTCATGAACCGCATCCTCGGGCGCGTCACGAAAGCCGTCCGCAAGCCGGTGCACATGTACCCGACGGGCGCCCTGTTAGGGCTGGGCTTCGACACGGCCAGCGAGATCTCGCTGCTCGTCCTGGCCGGCGGCGTCGCGGCCGCCACCCTGCCCTGGTGGGCGATCCTCGTGCTGCCGGTCCTCTTCGCCGCGGGGATGAGCCTCTTCGACGCCCTCGACGGCGCGTTCATGTGCTTCGCCTACGGCTGGGCGTTCATGCGTCCCGTCCGCAAGGTCTTCTACAACATCACGATCACGGCGCTGTCGGTGGTCGTCGCGCTCGTCATCGGCGCCATCGAGCTCGTCTCGATCCTCGCCGACCGGCTCGGCGTGCGGAGCGGGCCGCTCGCCTGGGTGGCCGACCTCGACCTCGGGAACGTCGGGTTCGTCGTCGTCGGGCTCTTCGTCCTCGCCTGGGCGAGCGCCCTCGCCGTCTGGAAGTTCGGGCGCGTCGAGGAACGGTGGCAGCAGGACCTGCGTGCCTGAGGAGGCTCACCGGGCCAGGTCGACGACGAGGGCGCGGTGGTCGGACACCGCGACGGGCACCGCGACCGTCCGCTCGACGGCGGGTAGCGGCCGCGTCGGGTCGTCGCGGGCCAGGGCGTGGTCGAGCTGCAGGGACGGCGCGGTCGTCGGGAAGGTGACCGCGCGCCCGAGCGAGCGCCAGCCGGCGAGCACCGCGGTCGGGACCGGGCCCGGGAGGTTGAGGTCCCCGAGCAGCACGACGGGACGCGGGGCGTCGCGCAGCGCGCGGGCGAGGCGGAGCAGCTGCACCACGTTCACGCCCGGGGCGAACGAGAGGTGCACGGCCACCACGGTCGCGACCGGCGCCGGGGGCGCCAGCACCGCGGCGATCGCCACCCGGGGCTCGTCGCGCACGACGGCGAGCCGACGGCCGTCGACGAGCGCCGGCAGCAGCGCCGGAGAGCCGCCCAGGGCGATCCGGCGCCACCGCGCGACGGGGTGGCGGCTGACCAGGCCGACGCCGTAGGCGGGGTCGGTCGCGTCGTCGGCCGGCCGCGCGACCCGCCACTCCCGCCCTGGGGTGCCGATCACCGCGGGCGCGAAGCGGGCGTGCTCGGCGCCGAGCGCTTCCGCGACGAGGGCCGTCTGGTCGACGTGGCCCGACCGGCCCTGGCCGCGGTCGACCTCCTGCAGCGCGAGGACGTCGGCGTCCAGCTCCGTCGCGGAGGCCTGCAGGCGCGCGGGGTCGACGACGCCGTCGTGCGGGGACCGGCCGTGCAGCAGGTTGAACGTGGCCAGCCGCACCGGCTCAGCGCTCCGGGGGCAGGGAGGTGGGCGTCGTCATGCCCCGGGGGTGCCCACGGAGATCACGACGATGCGCCGCCCGGGGCGCCGCATCGCCGCGGGCCCCGGGATCACGACGCCGTGTCCTCCCCGGCCCGGTGGTCCTCCTCCCCCAGGTTGCGCCGCACCGTCCTGACGAACTCGAGGACGGCGGCCCGGTCGCCCGCGCTCATCGCCTCGCCCGAGCGCTCGACGCGGGCGGTGAAGGACTCGAACACGGCCCCGATCTCCTGCGCCCCGGTGTCGGTGAGCTCGACGAGCAGCCGCCGCCGGTCCCGGGGGTGCGGACGCCGCTGCACGAAGCCGAGGGCCTGCAGCCGGTCGACCAGCTCGGTGGCCGACGCGGTGGTGATGTCGAGCAGCCCGGCGAGCTCGGAAGGACCACGCGGGCCGTCGAGGAGCAGCGTCGTCATCACCGTGATCCCCGAGGGTCCGATCCCCCGGCGGCGTCCCGCCCGGGCGCGGAACCGCTCCCCGGCCAGTACGAGCTCGCGGACCGCGCGCGTGAACTCCGAGTGCTCACCCATATTCGCTAGGTTACCTGGTGACTTGGTTGCCGAAGCACTGCTAGCCTGATGTGATCCAGACCACTCCGTGAAAGAGGCTGTCCCATGGCCCGCAAGATCGTCGACTGCCGCGAGATGCCGAGTGAGAGCGGCTGCACGCTGACCCTCACGGGCGAGGAGGACGAGGTCGTCGAGGCCGCGTCCCAGCACGCCGTCGCCGTGCACGGGCACACCGACGGGCCCGAGCTCCGCGACGGCATCCGGGCGGGTCTGCGGGACGCCCCCCTCGACACGAGGCCCGGCGCGTTCGTCCAGCTCATCGAGTTCCGCACCGACCGGCTCGACGAGTTCGACGCGGCCGTGGACGACTGGATGCGCGAGATCGGCGCCGAGCGCACGGCGCGGTGGTTCGTCCTGGGCGCCGACCGCGACCGCCCGGGGATGCACGTCGAGCTCGTCGAGTTCCCCAGCTACGAGGACGCGATGACGAACTCGAAGCACCCCGCGACGGCCGCGATCGCCGAGCGGATGACCGCCCTCGTCGACGGCGAGGTCACCTTCCGGAACCTCGACGTCGTCCGCGCGCAGATGCCCTGACGACCCGATCGGAGACGACTCATGACGAGCATCGACGTCCGGCGCATGGACGCGCCCGACGAGACCAGGAACCCCGACCGGACCACGCTCGAGGTGGTGGCCCTGGGTGACGCCAACCTCGCCCGGATGACGCTCCAGCCCGGCTGGCGGTGGTCCGAGTGCATCAAGCCGATCGCCGGGACCGACAGCTGCCAGGCCGCCCACCTCGGGTACCTCGTCGCCGGGCAGCTCCACGTGGTCGCGGACGACGGCACCGAGGCGGACCTGGTCCCCGGGAGCGCCTACCGCATCACCCCGGGGCACGACGCCTGGGTCGTCGGGGACGAGGCGGTCGTCGGGCTCGAGTTCGAGTCGAAGACCGCCGAGACCTACGGCCGCGCCTGAGGAGGAGACCACCATGAGCGTCATCGTCACGGTGAAGTTCGCCGTCTCCGGCGAGACCATGCAGAAGGTCGCCGTCGACAACGCCGAGGTGATGGCCGCCATCATCGACGACGGCCGACGCCACGGCGCCCTCCACCACCAGTTCGTCCAGGACCCGGACGGCAACGCGGTCGTGGTCGACGAGTGGCCCGACGCCGAGTCGTTCCGGCGGTTCTTCGACGCCCAGCAGGACATCCCCGAGGTGATGTCCCGGGCCGGGGTGACCGAACCGCCCGAGGTGCGTTTCTACCCCGTGCTCGACACCCCGGACCGCTTCTGAGTCACCCTGCGCCCGCGGCGCGGACGGCGGTCCACCGGCCGAAGGCGTTGCGCGCGGCGTCGACCTCGGTGACGTCGGTGAACCCGGCCTCGCCGAGGAGCGCCCGGACCATCGCCGGGTCGTTGGGGACCGGCCCGAGCGGCTCCGCGCCCTCCCCGTGGCCGTGGCCGTGGCCGTGGCCGTGGCGGGGTCCCACCAGGCGGAGCAGCAGGGCGACCAGGCGCCCCGGGTTCGGCACGCCCTCGAAGTCCAGCAGGAGGAACTGCCCGCCGGGGGCGAGGACCCGCCGGACCTCCCGGAGCATCGCGATCTTCGCGTCCTGGGGCAGGTGGTGGAACATGAAGGCCGACAGCACGCGGTCGACGCTCCCGTCCGCGTGCGGCAGCTCGTCGGCGAACCCCTGCTCGACGCGGACCGGGAGGCGCTTGCGCGCCGCCTTGGCGCGGGCCCGGTCCAGGGCGGCCGCGTCCGGGTCGAGGCCCACGATGTCGGCCCCCGGCGCCGCGGCGGCCGCGGTCAGCAGCAGGTTCCCGGTGCCGCACCCGACCTCCAGGACGGTCTGGCCGGGAGCGAGGTCGGCGGCCGCGACGAGGCGCCGGTGGGCAGGGCGCGCGCCGAGCAGCCAGGTCATCACGTCGTAGACGGCCAGCAGGCCGTCCCCGCCCATCGCGGGCAGGAACGGACGGTCTTGGCGCGACGTGCTCCGCGCCGCGTGATGAGATGATTCTCCGGTCATGCGCCCAGCCTCGACCGGTGCTGAGCAGTGGACAAGGAACGGAACCCGGTGAGCACAGGACTTTCCTCGGGTCCCGACGACCTCGTCGTGCGGGACGCCGGCAGCGTGCCCGTCGTGGGGTACGCCCGGACTCCCGGCGTCCCGGCGGTCACCCTCCACCGCGGTCCCGGCCCCGGCCCGATGGGCGGCGCCTCCATCGGGTCCCACGCCCACGACTTCCTCGTGCTGGTCCACGTCGAGGACGGGGAGGTCGCGCTGCGCGTCGACGCCCGGACGTGGTTGCTGCGCGCCGGCGACGTCGTGGTCGTCGCACCCGGCACCGTCGTCACCCCCCTCACGGAGCCGGGGGACCCCGACGCGCAGGTGTGGACGCTGTTCTTCCCCGCCGACCTCGTCGACCCCGAGGCGCCGTCCTCCCCGTTCGCCTGGCGCGCGCACCCCCTGCTCTACCCGTTCACCCGCGGCGGTCGCCCCGGCGGCGAGCGGCTGCACGTCCCGCCGGCGGACCGGCCCGCGTGGCTCGCGGAGCTGGGGGCGCTCGCCGACGAGCTGCACGAGCGGCGCGACGGGTACGCCGAGGCCGCCCGCGCGCACGTGACGCTGCTGCTCGTGCGCCTCGGGCGGCTCGCCACCGACGTGCCGGCCGACCTGCGCGACCACGACGACACCCTCGTGGCCGCGGTGTTCGACGCGCTCGAGGCCCGTTTCGCCGAGCCCATCACCGCCCGGGACGTGGCGGCCGCGGTCGGGCGGACACCGGGCCACGTGACCACCGTCGTGCGCCGGCGGACCGGGCGCACGGTCGGCCGGTGGGTCACCGAGCGGCGCCTGCAGGAGGCCCGGCGGCTCCTGGCCGCGACCGACCTCACCGTCGGCGCCGTCGCGACCCGCGTCGGCTACCGCGACCCGGGCTACTTCATCCGCCGGTTCCGCACCGCGCACGGGATGACACCGCAGGAGTGGCGCCGGGCCGGGTGAGCCTCACCCGCGGACGTCCGCCTCGTCGTCGCCCGCCCAGGTCCAGCGCGGGACCTCGCGCAGCGGGTGCAGCTCGGCGTCGGTCCGTGCGTGGGAGTTCTGCATCGCCACGTGCGACCCGAACTCGACGTGCTCACGGACCGCCTCGCGGAAGGGCTTGTCGTCGGGCATCCCCGCGGCGTCGAGGGCGGCGAGGTAGAGCGCCACGAACCGTTGCCGCTGCTCTTCGGTGATCTGCAGGCCCCGGTGCACGGCGATGAGGTGGGCGAAGCCGAGCTCCCGGCTGAAACGGTCCGGCCCGCCGAACGACTCCGCGGTGAACTCCGTCAGGTGCTCGACGTGGCTCGCGCGCCCGGCGCCGAAGAGGGGTTGCAGCACCGGGTCGGCCAGGACGCTGTCGTAGAAGATCTGCTCGAGGCGGTGCAGACCCGCCTCCCCGCCG
>NZ_JBVPVA010000783.1:0-3724 GCF_055612215.1 Actinomycetospora sp.
GCCCCGGTCACCCCCGTCGCGAGACCCAGGTAGAGCGCGGCGAGGTCCAGGCGCAGGCTCAGGACCCCCGCGCGGACGGCGTCGTGACCCGGGGTCTCGCCCGCGAGGTCGGCGTCGTCGAGCTCGAGCACGTCCGCCGCCGGCCACCGGCGGGTGGCGTCGGCCGCGAGGCGACGGGTCGCGAGGTCCTCCCGGACCGTGACGAGGGCGAGGCGGGGCGGCGGGCCCTCGTCGGCCGTGTCGTCGAACGGGTCAGCGAAGATCGAGTCGGTGGCGCCCCTCGCCTCGAGGCGGGCGGCGAGCGCGGGGACCGCGGCGGCCCCGGAGAGCGGCCCGGCGTGCGCGACGACGCCGGCGTGGGCGGCGAGGACGACCGCGCCATACCCGGCCAGGGCGGTCGCCACGGGGTCGGTGCCCCACAGCACCGGGGTGTGCTCGGCGAAGCGGAGCGCGAGGGCCTTGGCGGGAGCGACGAACGCCTCGTGGCGGGGCCCGCTGCGCTCGGCCTCGTCGTCGAGCCGGTCGGCCAGGGCCTCGCCGTCGACCTCGAGCAGGCCGAGCGCGCGGGTGGTGGCCAGGGTCGCCGCGAGGTCCGTCGCCGTCGAGAGCCCGTCGAGGCCCGGGATGCGCGGCACCACCTGCATGGCGCGGCCGGCGGCCGCGGCGGGCGCGGGGCCGTCGGCGGGACCGGTGAGCACGACGTGGGCGCTGCGCCGCACCGCGCGGTCGACGGCCTCGGCCACCTGCGCGTCGGCCGGGTCCTGGTCGGAGCCGCGGTGGGAGACGACGACGACGTCGAGCGGGCCGAGCCACGGCGGGGCCACCTCGGTGACGACGACGGGGCACGGGCAGGTCGGGGCGAGCAGCGCCGCGACCAGCCGGGCCTCGGAGTGCTCGGTGCCGGCCCGGGCGAGCAGGACCAGCGCCCGCGGCCGGAGCCCGTCGAGGACGCCCCGCGGACCGACGCCGGCCTCGGCGGCCGCCGCCCAGGTGGCCCGGACCTGCGCGCCTGCCGTCGCGGCCGCACGCAGCAGCCCGGCCCGGTCGGCGTCGAGCAGGCGGCCGGTGTCCTCGAGCAGGGCGTCGTCGAGCACGATGCTCACCCGTCCGCGGGCGTCGCGGCGGTCCCGCCGTGGTCCGGGGTGTCGTCCGGTCCGCCCGTCGCCTCGGAGAGCAGCAGGACCGGGATGCCGTCGGTGACCGGGAAGCGTCGCCCGCAGGTCTGGCAGGTCAGGGCGGCGGCGTCCGGGTCGTCCGGGGTGCCCGGACGGAGCTCGCCGTGGTCGGGCGCGGGGCAGGCGAGGATCTCGAGCAGCACGGGGTCGAGGCCGAGCGGGCCGGTCGGGGTGCTCATCGCCGCACCACCGCGAGCACCTCGTCGCGCAGCGCGGCGACCGCGCCGGCGTCGGAGGCCTCGACGTTGAGCCGCAGCAACGGCTCGGTGTTCGACGGCCGGAGGTTGAACCAGTCCCCGTTCGCGAACGACACGGTCAGCCCGTCCAGGGTGTCGGTGGTGACGTCCTCGCGGTCGCCGTAGAGCTCCTCGACCTCGGCGATCTTCGCCTGCGGGTCGTCCACGGTGGAGTTCACCTCGCCCGACGCCGCGTAGCGCGAGTACTCCGCCATCAGCTCGGAGAGCGGCTTGTCCTGCTCGCCGAGCGCGGCCAGCACGTGCAGCGCGGCCAGCATCCCGGAGTCGGCGCGGAAGAAGTCGCGGAAGTAGTAGTGCGCCGAGTGCTCGCCGCCGAAGATCGCGCCGGTCTGCGCCATCGTGGCCTTGATGAACGAGTGGCCCACGCGGGAGCGGACCGGCGTGCCCCCGGCCTCGGTGATGATCTCGGGGACCGCGCGCGAGGTGATCAGGTTGTGGATCACCGTGCCGCCGGGCTCTTTCGCCAGCTCCCGGGTGGCGACGAGGGCGGTGATCGCGCTCGGGCTGACCGCCTCGCCCAACTCGTCGACCAGAAAGACGCGGTCGGCGTCGCCGTCGAAGGCGAGGCCGGCGTCGACCCGGCCGAGGTTCGACACCTCGCGCTGCAGGTCCTGGAGGTTGTCCGGGTCCAGCGGGTTGGCCTCGTGGTTGGGGAACGTCCCGTCGAGCTCGAAGTAGAGCGGGTGGACCTCGATGGGCAGCGGGTCGAGCACCGCGGGCACGGTGTGCCCGGCCATGCCGTTGGCGGCGTCGACGACCACCGAGAGCGGCCGGATGCCGGAGAGGTCCACGAGGCCGCGCAGGTAGGCGGCGTAGTCCTCGAGCACGTCCTGGCGCCGGACGGTGCCCGGGCGCTCGGCGGGTTCCGCGCCCGCGGCCGCGCCGGGCCCCTGGTCGAGCAGGGCGGCGATCTCGTCGAGCCCGGTGTCCTGACCGACCGGGCTCGCGCCGGCGCGGCAGAGCTTGATGCCGTTGTAGCGCGCGGGGTTGTGGCTCGCGGTGAACATGGCACCGGCGGCGTCGAGCGCCCCGGAGGCGTAGTAGAGCTCGTCGGTGCTGGCCAGGCCGATCTCGGTGACGTCGACCCCCTGGCCCGTCACGCCCTCGGCGAACGCGGCGGCGAGCTCCGGCGAGGAGTCCCGCATGTCGTACCCGACGACGACGCCGTTCGCCGGCACCCCGCCCGCCTCGCCGATGAGGAGCTGCGCGAACGCGGCACCGACGTCACGCACGAAGGCGGCGTCGAGCTGCTCCCCGACGAGACCGCGCACGTCGTAGGCCTTGATCACCTCGCGGACCACGCGGGCGCGCCGGGCGTCCGCGGACTCGCCGCCGTCCTGAGACTGATGGGCCTGCTGAGCCGGTGCTGAACTGCTCACGTCGGCCAGCGTATCGGCCGGGTCCGACACCGTGCGGTGCGGCGGCCACCCGATGGGGTGGGCGGTCGGTGGCGCCGGTGCGGGGTCGGCCGTGCGTCGCGTCAGGCGCCCGACGGGTCGGGCAGGACCCGCAGGTGACCCCGGCGCCCGGTGCCCGCGACCGCCCCGACCTGTCCGACGGCCTCGCTGGGCGGCTCGGCCCGACCCGCCTCGCGGACGGCCTCGGCCAGGGCCGTGAGGTCGTCGGCGGACGGCTCGGAGGGGAAGTCGCCCTCGTAGCGCACGACCTCCCAGCCCCGGGGGGCGGTGAGGCGCAGCGCGTGGGCCTCGCAGAGGTCGTAGGAGTGGGGTTCCGCGCTGGTCGCCAGCGGGCCCACGACGGCCGTCGAATCGGAGTAGACGTACGTCAGCGTGGCGACGGCCGCCCGGCCGCACCCCGTCCGCGAGCACTTCCGTACGCCTCGCACGTCGCAGGACGATAGTCGCCCGGGGGCACCGCGCCGGGCAGGCGCGCTCGGCGCGTCGGGGTCGGACGTCCGCCATCCGGGCGAGTGCCGGGCACGTGGTCCTCCGTTCCCGGACGAGGGGCACGGGGCGCAGGTCCGGGGGCCCGCCGAGCTGCATGGCGTGCCCCTGATCGAGGACGGTGGGCCGGAGGCGGCCCCGAGCACCGGCGAGGGGCACGGGGCGCAGGTTCCGAGGCCCACCGAGCTGTGTGGCGTGCCCGTGACCGTCGCGGCCGCTGCATGGCGTGCCCCTGACCGCGCGGACACGAGCGTCAGCCGCCCGGGCGCACGATTCCGGGGGCCGGACCGGCGTAGGCTCCCGCGACGTGGCGAGAGGTGGGACGCGGACCGGCGCCCGGGAGCCCGATCGGTCGGACCGCACCTCGGCGCGGCCCCCGATACCGACC
>NZ_JBVPVA010000971.1:0-5166 GCF_055612215.1 Actinomycetospora sp.
GCAGCACGCGGCGACCGAGGTGGCGGCTCGCTCGAGTTCGGCGTTCGACGCCACGGACACCGCCCGGCTCGACGAGTTCTTCGCGGAGCTGCCGGGCCCGGTCGACCACATCCTGCTCACCGCCGGCAGCCCCTACTACGCCCGGCTCGCCGACCTGGACCTCGCCCGCGCCCGACGCGAGGTCGACGAACACCTCTGGCTGCCGATGCACGTCGCCCGCGCGGCCCTCGGGAAGGTCGGGCCGGGCGGGAGCCTGCTGCTGATCAGCGGCACCGTCGCGCGCCGCCCCGACCTCGGACTCACCGTGCCCGGCGCCCTGACCGCGGCGTCGGCAGCGCTCACCGCCAACCTCGCGCTCGAGCTGGCCCCGGTGCGCGTCAACCTCATCGCGGCAGGCTTCGTCGATACACCCCTCTCCGCGCGGCTGCTCGGCGAGGCGATCGACGAACGCCGTGATCAGCTCCGCGCCACGCTGCCCATCGGCCGCGTGGTCGAGGCGGGCGACGTCGCGGCCCTGGCCCTCCACCTCATGACGAACACCGCGCTCACCGGCGCGATCTACGACGTCGACGGCGGCCAACAGCTCCTGTCCGGTCCCGGACGCTGACGTCGTGACGGAGGGAGACCGGGCCGTGCTGCCCCCCGCGGAGTACCTGGTCGATTTCGAGCTCCACATCCCGACCGGGGCCGCTCGGGAGGACATCGGGCGACGGACGGCCGCGGAGGCGGCGGCCGCCGCCGACCTGGTGTCCCGCGGCCACCTCGTTCGGCTCTGGACCCGGCCGGCCGCGCCCGGGACCACGACCAGGAGCACCCTCGCCCTGTACCGCGCGCGTGGCCGGGCCGAGCTCGATGCCCTGCTCGCGGCCCTGCCGCTCTACGAGTGGATGCACATCGAGGTCATCCCGCTCGAGGGACATCCCGACGACCCGCTCGGCGTCGCAGCGCCCCGGGACGACCTGCCGAGCCCGCGGCTCGTGCCGATGTTCCGGGTGGACGCGGACCTCGCTCCGGCGAGCGATCTCGGGCCGCTGCCCGCCGGGCACCGACGGATCGTGCCGCTGACGGCGGGGACGATCACCGGACCCGCCGTCACCGGGACGTTGCTCCCGGGGGCGAGCGCTGACTGGCAGACCGTCCTCGCCGACGGCACCGCGCTCGGCGACATCCGCTACACCCTCGAGACCGACGACGGCGACCTCCTCGACGTCCGGTCGAACTCGATCCGCCACGGCGACGCCCCGGTGCTCGCCCGTCTCGCCCGCGGGGAGGACGTCGACCCGCGCGAGTACGTGTTCCGGGCCGCCACGCGGATCGAGACGGCCGCGGAGGGCCTCGCCTGGATGAACAAGGGCGTCTTCGTGACGGTCGGCGCCCGACGCGCGGGCGGCGTCACCTACGACACCTATCTGGTGGAGTGAGCTCCCCCCGCACCCCTCGCCCACCCGACGGACGTGACCGAGATGAGGTACCCGATGCGCTCCGACATCCGACCCGGCGCCGTGTTCCCCGACTACGCCCTCCCCGACCACACCGGCACCGTGCGCACCCTGCGGGAGCTGCAGGGACGCGACCCCCTGGTGCTGACCCTCGCGCGGGGCCACTTCTGCCCCAAGGAGCACCAGCAGCACCTCGAGCTCGCCGCGGCCCAGCCGAAGTTCGCGGTGGCCTACACCCGGATCGTCACCATCGCGACCGATCCGCACCACACACTGCAGGAGTTCCGGGCCTCGGTCGGTGCCGGGTGGACGTTCCTGTCCGACCCCGGGCGCACGGTCCAGCGGGACCTCGACATCCAGGAGTACACCGACCCCGAGAACGACCCGATGATCCCGCACACCCTCGTGCTGGAGCCCGGCCTCGTCGTGCACACGATCTACAACGGCTACTGGTTCTGGGGCCGCCCGTCGGTGGTCGACCTCTGGCACGATCTGCGCTCGGCGACCCGCGCGGTGCGGCCCGACTGGGACCTGAGCACCCCCGGACTGCGGGAACGCTGGGACGCCGGCGACCTGGCGCCCTTCCACGGCTGGGACCGGCGGACCTCCGCGGCCCTCGCCGGACGCCCGGCAGGCGACCGCGGATGACGCCCGAAGGGGGCGGGCCCCCGGCGGCGACGCTGCGCTCGGTCAACGTCGGGCTGCCGCAGGACGTGCCGTGGCAGGGCCGCACGGTGCGCACCGCCGTGTGGAAGCACGCCGTGGACGGCCCCCGCCGGGCGCGGCGGCTCAACCTCGACGGCGACGGGCAGGGCGACACCGCCGGACACGGCGGCGAACAGCGCGCCGTGATGGTCTATCAGCTCGACTCCTACCGGTACTGGCAGCGCCACCTCGGGCGCGACGACTTCCAGTACGGCCAGTTCGGGGAGAACCTCACCGTCGACGGCCTGCCCGACGACGAGGTGTGCATCGGCGACCGCTACCGCATCGGCGACGCCGAGTTCGAGGTCACCCAGCCGCGGGTCACCTGCTACCGGGTCGGCATGCGCCTCGGTGAGCCCGAGATGCCCGCGCTCCTGGTCGGCCACCACCGCCCCGGCTTCTACATGCGGGTGCTGCGCGAGGGCGACATCGAGGCCGGCGACCGGATCGTCAAGACCCGGGACGGGCCCGAGGGACTCACCGTCGCCGACGCCGACGCGCTGCTGTACCTGCCCGGGCGCGACCCCGCCGAGCTCCGGAGGGCCACCCGCATCCCCGCCCTGAGCCCCGGGTGGCACGACTCGTTCCGTGAGCTGCTCGCGGCCGAGGACGCCGACCACGGCGAGGCGGGCACGGGCCCCGAGCAGCCGGCCTGGGCCGGCTTCCGGACGCTGCGGGTGAGCGACGTCGTCCCCGAGACCGCGACCGTCTCGTCGATCTACCTGGCCGCGCCCGACGGGACCCCGCTGCCGGCCGCCCGCGCCGGCCAGTACCTGACGGTGCGGGTCTGCGGCACCGACCGACCGGCCCGGGTGCGCAGTTACTCGATCTCCTCCGCGCCCGGGTCCGCGGTCTACCGGATCAGCGTCAAGCACGAGCCGGGCGGGGCGGTCAGCGGCTACCTGACGGGCGCCGTCCGGCCCGGTGACCTGCTCGACGTGGCCGCGCCCCGCGGCGAGTTCGTGCTCCGCGACGGCACCGGCCCGATGCTGCTGATCTCGGCGGGCATCGGCGTCACGCCGGAGCTGGCCATGCTCCACGAGTGCGTCGCCCGACACCGGGACCGCGACGTCTGGTGGGTCCACGGCGCCCGCGGACCCCGCGAACACGCGCTCGCGGACGAGGCGCACGCGCTGCTCGCCACGCTCCCCCGCGTCCACGAGTACGTGTTCTGGAGCCGGGCTACCGACGCCGAGCGCCGGTCCGGGCACGCCCTACCCGGTCGCCTCACGAAGGACGCCCTGGCCGCCCTCGACGTCCCGACGACCGCGGACGCATACCTGTGCGGGCCCGCGGCGTTCACCAGCGACGTCGAGGACGCCCTCACCGCGATCGGCCTCGACCCGGCCCGGGTCCACACCGAGCTGTTCACCACCCGGGGCTCGATCACCCCCGGCGTGGTCGGACCGGGCGGGCGACCGCCGCACCCACCCCCCGGACCGCCTGGGACGGGCCCGCTGGTCACCTTCGCCCGCAGCGACGTCGCCACCGCGTTCCCCGCAGCCGCGCGCAGCGTGCTCGAGCTCGCCGAGAGCTGCGACGTCCCCACCCGCTGGAGCTGCCGGACCGGGGTGTGCCACACGTGCGCCACGCCGTTGCTCTCCGGCGAGGTCGGCTACACGCCGCCCCCGCTCGAACCGCCGCCCGACGGCGAGGTGCTGATCTGCTGCGCGCAGCCCACCTCCGACGTCGTGCTGGACATGTGACCGCGACGAGCGTCGCGCCGAGGAGGAGCAGATGACCCGCACCGCGCCCGCGAGATCGGACCCGGCCCCCGAGGTGACCGTGACCGGTGACGGCGACGACCTCGCCCTGGTCGACGCCTGGTGGCGCGCGGCGAACTACCTGTCGGTGGGCCAGATCTACCTGCAGGACAATCCGCTGCTGCGCGAGCCGCTGGCCGCCGAGCACGTCAAGGCGCGCCTGCTGGGCCACTGGGGCACCACGCCGGGCCAGACGTTCGTGTGGGCCCACCTCAACCGGGTGCTGCGTCGCAGCAGCTTCGACCCGCTCTACGTCTCCGGGCCCGGCCACGGCGGACCGGCCGTGGTCGCCGCCGCGTGGCTGGAGGGCACGTACTCCGAGCGGTACTCCCACGTGTCCGACGACGAGGAGGGGATGCGGGCGCTGTTCCGCCAGTTCTCGTTCCCGGGCGGCATCCCCAGCCACGCTGCGCCGGAGACCCCGGGCTCGATCCACGAGGGCGGGGAGCTGGGCTACTCGCTGGCCCACGCCTACGGCGCGGCGTTCGACAACCCGGACCTGCTGGTCGCGTGCGTGGTCGGGGACGGCGAGGCCGAGACCGGGCCGCTGGCGACCGCGTGGCACGCCAACAAGTTCTCCCATCCCGTGCACGACGGGACGGTGCTGCCGGTCCTGCACCTCAACGGCTACAAGATCGCGAACCCGACGGTCCTCGCGCGCATCCCCGAGGCCGAAATGCTCGACCTGTTCACCGGCTACGGCTACCGGCCCTTCGTGGTCGACGCCGGCCTGGACGAGGACCACGCCGCGGTGCACCGGCGGATGGCCGGGACCATGGACGACATCGTCGCCGAGATCCGCCGGATACGACGGGACGCGGCGGAGACCGAGGCCGCCGGACGGCCGGTGACACGGCCGCGCTGGCCGATGCTGATCCTGCGCACCCCGAAGGGCTGGACCGGGCCCCGCGAGGTCGACGGCGTGGCGGTGGAGGGCACCTACCGCGCCCACCAGGTCCCGCTCGCCGGGACCCGCGAGAACGCCGAGCACCTGGCCGCTCTGGAGCGCTGGATGCGCTCCTACCGCCCCGAGGAGCTCTTCGACGGCGCGGGCCGGCTGCGCCCGGAGCTGGCCGCGCTGAACCCGGGCGGTGCGCGGCGGATGAGCGCCACCCCGCACGCCAACGGCGGGGAGCTGCTGCGCGAGCTGCGGCTGCCCGACTTCCGCGACCACGCCGTCGCGGTCGACCGTCCGGGGGGACCGGTCGCGGAGGCCACCCGGGTGCTGGGTGGGTGGGTGCGCGAGGTGATCCGCGCCA
>NZ_JBVPVA010000214.1:0-1608 GCF_055612215.1 Actinomycetospora sp.
CTCGTGGGCCCCCCACCACGCCCCACTCCGCACCCGGAGCAGGCAGAACCGGTGCCGGGACCGCCGCGGAACGCGTGTCGGAGCGCCCGCGGACGCGCCGGATCGGGGATCGTCCCCACGCGCCCCCCACCTGGCCCCACCTGCACTGACCTGCGGGAACTCCACCGAACGGGGCACACTCGCCGCAGCCCCCCGGTTGTTGGTGGAGCGTTGTGGGGTATTGTGGTGAGCAGTGGGGCGCAGGGGGCCTCACCGAGGGGGTGGAGCCGTGTTCCTCGGCACCCACACCCCCCGGCTCGACGACAAGGGCAGGTTGACGCTGCCCGCCAGGTTCCGCGACGACCTCGCAGGGGGGCTGATGATCACGAAGGGGCAGGACCACTGCCTGTACGTGTTCCCCCGTGACGAGTTCGAGCAGATGGCCCGCAAGGTGGCCGAGGCGCCCTTCACCGACGAGCGGGTGCGCGCGTACCAGCGCTACCTGTTCGCCGGGACCGACGAGCAGCGCCCCGACTCCCAGGGGCGCATCCCGATCGCCGCGGAACTGCGTCGCTACGCCGGCCTGGAGCGGGACTGCACGGTGATCGGCGCCGTGAGCCGTCTCGAGATCTGGGACTCGGCGAAGTGGCAGCAGTACCAGGACGAGCACGAGGACAGCTACGCGCAGGCCCAGCAGGAGGTACTCCCCGGGGTCTTCTAGACCCCGACAGACGAACCGAGCCCACCGACGACGCGGGTGCCGTGAGGCCCCGGTCCGCAGGGTGACGGCCCTGGCGCACCTTCCCCGGTGCCAGGTCCGGCCGCCCTGCGGACCGGGACGTGACGGCATCCGCTCGCCCGGGCCCGGGCCCGGGTGCGGCCGCACGGCCGCACACCGAAGGACAGGCGGTCGCGGCGGCCGGGCGTGGAGCGTGGGAGGCGACGATGGGCCCGGAGTCACGGGACGGGGAGTCCGACGCCCCCGATGTCACCCACATGCGCACCACGCCCGACGATGCCCCGCGTCCCACTCCGCAGCGGCACCTCCCCGTCCTGCTGGCCCGCGTCCTCGAGCTGCTCGACCCCGCGCTCGCCGGACCGGAGGCCGTCGTCGTCGACGCCACCCTCGGGCTCGGCGGCCACGCCGAGGCGCTGCTGGCCCGGCACGAGCACCTGACCCTCGTCGGCCTCGACCGCGACCCCGAGGCGCTGCGCCTCGCCACCGAGCGGCTCGCGCCCCACGCCGACCGGGTCCACCTGGTCCGCGCCGTGTTCGACGAGATCGCCGACGTCCTCGACGACCTCGGCCTGCGCCGCGTCCAGGGCGTGCTGTTCGACCTCGGCGTGTCCTCGCTGCAGCTCGACGAGGACGAGCGCGGTTTCTCCTACGCGCGGGACGCCCCCCTCGACATGCGCATGGACCCGACGACGGGCCCGAGCGCGGCCGACGTCCTCAACACCTACGCGCCCGGCGAGCTCGTCCGGGTGCTCCGTGACCACGGGGAGGAGCGACAGGCCAAGCGGATCGTCGAGGCCGTCGTCCGTGCTCGGCGACGGGCTCCGCTGCGCACCAGCGCGGAGCTCGTCGCCCTCCTCGAGCAGGCCCTGCCCGCGGCGGCTCGGCGCACC
>NZ_JBVPVA010001093.1:0-9606 GCF_055612215.1 Actinomycetospora sp.
ACCACCGTCACGCCCCAGTTCCTGCTCTCCCAGGCGCGCCGCTACCTCACCCCTGGAACGATCATGCTGGGGCACGCCAACCACCCGACGGTGCTCGGGCTGTTCGACCAGATCACCGGCATCATCCGCGAGCGGGGCCTGCGACCGGTCACTCTCAACGAGTTCTTCGCCGCCCACTCGCGTTGAGCACGGCCGGCATCACCCTCCGCGCGGAGGGCGACCTGAGGACTCCCGACCGCTGTCGCTCAGGGAGGCGCCGTTCCGGGTGCCGGCGCTGTGGTGCCGGCCATATGGGGTGCCCACCGAAGGACACCGTCATGCGACTGCGAGACCTGTTCCGCCGCGAGACCCCACACGACGACCCCGACCATGAGCTCGAGGACGACGGGTCACGCCGTGTCGAGGCGACCCCCCTGCGGGGATCGAGCCGGCCCGGGTGGTGGCCGCCCCGGTCGCGGATTGGGCGCGGCACCCGCGGGTGGCGACACGAGACGGTCGCCACCGGCTGCGGGCTCCCGGGTCCGGGGACGGTGACGACGATGCGTGATGACCCGCGTGCTGCGGACGCCCTGGAGGCCGCGCTCGAGCGCAGCCGGGGCCGGCCGTGACCGCCGTAACCGGGGCTGGACCCTCCCACAGCGGGACACCGGAACGTCGTCCCCATGACCGAACAGCTCGAATTCGTCGGGCGGCGCGCGGTGGTCACCGGCGCCACCGGGGCCGTCGCCGCCGCGGTAGTCGCCCGACTCGTCGCCGCCGCGCCACCGTCCTCGGAGTTGCCCGCAAGCCACCGGCCGAGCAGCCCGGGGAGGCCGAGGCGTCCGTGGCCGCCGACCTCACCTCCCCCGACGGCGTCGGCCTCGTCTCGGAGCGCGTCAGCGAACGCTTTGGCCGCGCCGACGTCCTCGTGCACGTCGCTGGCGGCTCGCACGCCCCCGCCGACGGGTTCGCCGCGCTCGACGAGGCCGCCTGGCAGGACGAGCTCGCGCTGAGCTCGGCGGGGCGGCCAGAGGCGTGATGTTCCTGGTCGGACCGCTACAGGCTAGAACCGCGTCGAGTGGAGCCGACTCCGTGGAGGACTCGGAGCACGAATCAGCCCGCGCCCACGCCACCGCGCGCTCGCCGGAGTCGCAACTGGTCCATCGGAACCCGAAGCGGCGTGCCGCGACGATCCCGAGGTCGACGCCCGAGCACCTGAAAGCGGCGGCCTCGACCCCACCACCACGGGGGCCAAGGCCGTCGTCGGCGGCTTGGTGGCGTCGACGGCGGATTTGGCCGCGGCGATGCCGGCGCTGCGGCTGGATGACCCCGCGCTGGCCGACGCGGTGGCCTCGGCGTGGGTGGACGCCGCGTCCTGGGCTGACATCGGCGTCGCGCTGGGGGTCGCCCGGCAGGTGGCGTGGAAACCCTGGCGGCACACCGTGCTCCCCGGCCCGTCCCGGGCGCTGGCTCCGGCCGCCGACGGGCGCCCGCGGCGCCGCGAGCTGCACCGCCCGCGCGGCTGGCTGGGACAGCCCGGCTGGGCCCATCCCTCGCCGAGGGGCACAGTCCGCTGGCCTACGGGTCACCCTCGCGGGGCGGGAGCGGGTCGGGGTCGCCGCGACTGCGGCCTACGCCGGTCCGGGCTGCACTTGCGGTTGGCGCGGCACTGTCCTCGACGTGCCCG
This sequence comes from Actinomycetospora sp., assembly GCF_055612215.1. NCBI lineage: Bacteria > Bacillati > Actinomycetota > Actinomycetes > Pseudonocardiales > Pseudonocardiaceae > Actinomycetospora > Actinomycetospora sp. The sequence goes on from NZ_JBVPVA010001093.1 coordinate 1,667, forward strand.
AGGGCCCGCACCGGATCCGACCGCGCCGATCCGGGCCCGGCTCGCTCCGACGCGCGACGACGGGCGACGACGCCGCCGACCTGGACCGGCTGGTCGCCCAGGCCCGGGTCCGGGGCGCGTCGTGGGCGGCTATCGGCGTCGCGGTCGGCATGACCGCCCAGGGGGCGTGGGATCTGGTCTACCCCTGCGGGATCGGTGGGCAATGCGGCGGCGCCGCGGCCACGGGCCCGGCGCAGCCGCTCGATGGTGCTGCGCTCCGAGACCCACCGCTGAGCTCGTGCCCTACCTGTCCGACGTACTGTGGGAGTGTGGGTGTGGCGTCCTCCCCCCGGGTCCCCCGTGAGTTGTTCGAGGCAGAGCGGTTGCTGCGTGCCGCGGTGGTGAAGCTCGATAAGGCCGTCGATGACGCTGATCGACTCTCGCGCGTGGAGAGCGAGACCCTCGAGATCGTCCGCCGGACCGGGGCGCTTCCGGGCCACGACCTGGTTCGGGCGACCGGCCTCGCGTCGTCCACGGTCTACGAGATCGTCGATCGGCTTGTCCGCAAGGGGGTCGCGCGCCGGGTGCAGCGAGCGGAGGTGCCGTGGTCGCCGCTTATCGAGCTCGATCCCGGCTATCGGGCGCGGGCTGAGGCGCTGTCGGGGTGGGTCGACGCCGCGGTCCTCGAGGTGTGCGAGGCCTACGACCCCGAGCAGCTTGACCTGCTGATCGGGTTCGTGGCGGCGTTGATCCGGATCCGGCGCGACGCCGCGGACCAACTCCGCGATGGACCCTCGACCGCCGAGCACGCTGGTGAGCGTTAGTCGCGGCGCGGCGGCCGGCGCCGGACCTCGTCTGGCATCCCGATGATCTCGGCTGCCAGCTCGGCGGCGCGGGGGTAGATGTCCGGGTCGTCCTCGGCGGGCGTGCCGGTCAGGACGACGGTGAGCGCGGCGAGGACGTCACCGGTCGCGGGGCCCCGGGTCGAGGACGTCGGCGACGCTGGAGGAGACGCGGGAGCGCGGTTACGAGATCGTGCACCCGATCACGACGGAGCCCTGGGAACGTGCGGCGCTTCTTCGTCCGGGCGCCCCGCCAGGCAACGTCTTCAACATCGCCCAGCACGTCGACTGACCCCTCCGTCGCCCAACCCGACGAGCGAACGTATCGGGGGCCGCAGCGGGCCGTTGGAGCGTAGGAGTTCGTTCTCCTGGGGGTGTCATGCGGAAGGTTCAGGCTGTCGCGGGAGTCCTGGCGGCGGTGTCGGCGTCGACGTTGTTGGCGGTCGGGTTGGCGACGGGCGCGCATGCGGTCCCAGAGCACGCAACAATCCGGTCTACGCCGGCACCTGCGCAGTGCATCGAGACCAGGATCCGGGCGGTCGATCCGCGCCTGGCGCGCACGAATCCCCACGAGTACGTCCTGCTGGTGCAGGCGGCGATCCGGTCGTGTCTGGTCGTGCCGCGGTTGACGACCACGCTCCCGATGACCACCACCACCACGCCGTCCCCCATGACCACGACGACGACGCCGCCCCTCACGGGGACCAGGACCGTTCGCCCGAACGTCGGCTGACGGGAGCACTCGGCTCGCCATGCGGCGGCCTTCTCGCGGTCGAGAGCGGCCTTCGGCACGCCGTTAGACCGAGCGGTACCGGCAGCAGATGGAGACGACGAGGCCTCGGTGTCGATTTCGCCTTGGCGGCTGCTGTCGTCGGGTTCCGCTTCGCCCCCGACCGCTACGCCGCCCACGTGCTGCCTGCCCCTGCGGCTCGTCAATGAACTCGCCCCTGACCTCCAGGCACCCCACTCGTCGTGCGACAGGTCCCGCTCCCAAGTGTTTCGAACATATGTTCTACTGTTTGGGTGACGGACGGCAGAGTTCCTGATCTCGACGGCAAGCCACCCGGCGCGCTCCCCCACGGCTTCGGGCGTGGCGAGGGCGGACACGTCCGAGCGGTCTGGGTTCGGCTCCGATTGGTTCATCCCAGCCCGACCGAGCTCCGTGACGAGGACGCCCCGCTGCCCGTGGATCCTCCCGAGGGCGCGCCGGTGCCCGCCGGCCGGCAGGGCAGGCTGGACCTGCGGGGCGAGGTGATCGGGTGGCTGCACCACTGGGAGCGCGATCTCGACGGGCAGTGGTATGGCCTCGTCGACTACTCGGTCCCGCTGGTCGAGGACTTCCGGCCCGCCAAACGAGTCGACTGCGGGCTCGTGCCCGCTGCGGCGCTACGCCCTCGAGAGCCTCAGACCACCGACGGTCCCTCCCGGCACGCCACGTAGCGCACGACCTTGCCGGGGGTGAGGTCGGCGACTGAGCGAGGCCATTGAGACGTCGGCGCGGCGCGCGGGGGGCTCGCGATCAGCCCGCGGTGGCCGGGCGGTGACGTCCGCCGCGGGCCTGGTCGGTCACCTTGGCGGTGATGGGCAGAGCCGGACCCGGCCGCTGGTGTAGTCCGTGGGCCACGCGGTCGGCCCATGTGGTCTTCCGGCGTGCCGAGGGCATCCCCGGTCCTCGGCAGGAACGGTCGCCAACGATGCTCAATGCGAAGTGGCCCTGAGGATCACGAGGTGACCGCCGCGGACGCCCGGGCATGTCGCTATACGGCGTGGGGTGAACGCGGACGGGTCGGGACGCGAACCTTGGCGGTCATCCACCGAAGGAGAACGAGCTCGATGAGATCCGTTCGCGTCCGTCGGCTCGCCGTCGTGTTGCTCGTCCCGGCCCTGGCGACGCTCGCGGCCTGCGGGACGTCGGGCTCACCGTCCGGGAACGGCCCGACCCAGTCGTCGACGGCGGCGACGCCGGGGGCCGCGTCGCCTGTCGACTCCGCATTCGTCCTGCACATGCTCCCGCATCACGAGCGGGCGCTTCAGGTCGGCGCGTTGATGACGGCGCAGGGGTCGGACCCGCGGGTGCGGGAGTTCGGGCAGCGGATCGTCGCCGAGCAGAGCCCTGAACGAGATCGGTTGCAGAGCTGGGTGACGGCCCTGCACCTGACGCCGTCGGCCAGCGATGCGGCCATGGCATCGGGGTACATCGACGACGCGACGCTGACCCGGCTGCGCGGCGAGGCCGGGACCGCGTTCGACCGCGACGCGCTGGTCTTCTCGGCGAACTCCGAGACCGGGGCCGCGCAGATGAGCGCCATCGAGCTGCGGGGCGGCACCTACCCCCCGGCGCGGGACCTGGCGACGGCCATTTCGACCGCCCCGTCCGGTGAGATCCCGCAGCTCCGGAGCCTGGCGGACGAGCTGGGGTGAGCCGCCGGTTCACCAGCCGGCCAGCGAACGACGCGAGGATCGCCTCTGCCACCACGCACCGCCGGACTTGTTGGATCGAGACTTCGGCTACGCTGCGCCATCAGCTCGCCAGGTGTTGCCCTTCCCTGAGCAGCACCACCGTCGCAAGGAACGTCCGCGCAAACCTGGCGGTGACCGGGACCGTGCTATCCATCCCGACCGCCACCGCGGCGTTGCTGGACGCGGCCATGTCCTCAGTGGACGCGTCGGGCAGGTCGGACAAGTGGCGAGCGTCCCGGGCGGCGTTCGAGGATGACCTGGTGCTGCGGTCCGTGGGCATGCTCGCATGTATTGCCGACCCCTTCTTGGTCGTCCGTCCTGCAGTTGACTGGCCGGCGAGTGGCGCTGCGCATAGGAGGCCGACCCTGCGCGGTACGGCCTGCGGGCTTTTGGAGGCACGCATAACCGGCCGACCGTGCGCCGACGCGGTGCGCATAGACGGCCGACCCTGCGCGCAGTCACCTGCCCTTCGGCGCCTCCACCCCACGGCACCGTCAGGTACTCACCGTCCCCATGAGCAGGTAGGTGGGTCGGAGACCGAAGTGGGCAGTGAACCGGACCACCGGTCGGGGGTTCGAGTGAGGTTGGAGCACATGGCGGGGGGGCCTTCGGAGGGCGTCGCCGCTCGGAGGTAGGGCTGAGGACCGAAGAGCGGCCTGGGCCGGTGAGTGTGGAGCTGTCGCAGGCGGGGCGATGCGGGCGTGGAGTGAGGCCTGTCGAGTGGTTGTCGGCAGGTCCAGGGACGGGTAACCCTCGCTGCTCGAGCTCCGACGGTGAGGCTTGGAGGCAGAAGGCGCCTGGATCGACGGAACTCGGCGGAACTTGCGCGCCCATTCGGCCTACAGGATCTCTCTACAGGGAAAGAACTACAGGGGGCCAAGAAAACGACCTCTGACCTGCGTGAACGACAAGATCTGGTCGGTCGGGTATGCGTATCGGGTCGGCATGACATGCGCAGATCTGGGACCGGCGGTCGGCGAGACATGCGCGGCCGGTTGGGACTCGAGCGGTCGCTGCCGGCCCGACGCTCTGCGGTCGGCGCTCTATGCGTGGCCTCGATCGATCGGCGCCTGCCACCCAAGACTTGGTCGGCAGACTATGCGCGACGGCGGCGCGTTCTGGAGGCCTTGCTCATAGTCGCAGGTCAGCGACTCGCGACCCGCCGCCGCTCCGGGGTTTTGTTCCGTCTGAGGGGCTGTGGTCGGCAAGGTATGCGCGGCACCGTCTGAACGTGTCGGCTGGCGCGGCGGTGCCGGTTCCGGCGCTCCGGAAGCCCAGGTCGGCCATGTATGCGCGGACCTTGTCGGTCCGTGGTCGGCGATCTATGCGCCCGCTGAGCAGCGACGATCCTGTGCTGGGGGCCGGCGGGGTCGGGGTCGGCAAGCTATGCGTAGACGGGCGGGTCGGTGTCGCCGGTGAGCAGGAGCAGGATGTGGCTCCTCGGGTCCTGAAAGGCTATGGATCCGCGGGCCTAGCCGGTGACGCTCTTGCGCCGTCTCTCAGGTCCGCGTGCTCGACGGTCGGCGAGCCATGCGTGGACAGCTCGATGGTGGCTGCGGATCGGAGGCTGCTCGGTCGGCGGTTCATGCGTGGACAGCAGGCACGACACGCCCATGGTCGGCAATGCATGCGTGGATGGCTGCGAGGTCGGTAACTTATGCGTGGACAACACTCCGTGTTCGCCGGGGTCCCGATCGTGCGGGCTCGGCCGTGCCATGCTGCCCCCCATGACGGCCCTGGCGTCGAACTCCAACCGCGACCTCAAGTTCCTGCGTGCCGCCGCAGAGCTGTGGGACCAGGAGGAGCAGGAGATCGGGTTCCTGGCCCGCCTGTTCACCCAGACCTCGCTGCCCTATCAGGAGCCGAAGACCAAGGAGCGCTGGGAGCGTCGCAACGGCGATCTGGTCCTCAGCGTTACCCCGGGTCCCTCGGGCTACCCCTACGGGACGGTGCCTCGCCTGCTGTTGCACTGGCTGTCCACCGAGGCGTTGCGCAAGCAGAGTCGTGAGCTCACGCTCGGACGCAGTCTGTCGGACTTCATGCGCCAGCTGGGCATGACCCCGACCGGCGGGAAGAACGGCACGATCACCCGCCTGATGACCCAGAGCGAGCGGCTCTTCCTCGCTTCGCTCTCGGTGAAATGGGAGAAGGAGACCGGCGCAGGTCGGCGGGTCACCGGTGGACAGATGTCGGTGGCCAGCACCTTCGACCTCTGGCACACCCACCGCGACGACCCCGGCGCCGAGCCGCTGTTCCCCTCCACGGTCAAGCTCTCGGGAGACTTCTTCGACGAGGTCGTCAACCACCCTGTGCCGGTCGACATCGGCGCGTTGCGCGCGCTGCGCGGCTCCGCCCTTCGCCTGGATATCTACTGCTGGGTCACCTATCGGATGAGTTACCTGCGGAAGTCTTGCACGGTGTCCTGGGAGACCCTGCGTGCCCAGTTCGGCTCCGACCTCGCCGACACCAAGCAGGGACGCAACCAGTTCAAGCGCGATTTCACTAAGCACCTCACCGAGGTGCTGATCGTCTACCGCGAGGCAAAGGTCGACGTCACCGATGCTGGCGTCGTCCTTCACCCCAGCCGCACCCACGTGCCCTTCCGCGGGCTCAAGGCCCTCTCCAGCGTTTCGAGCGACCCAGAGCCCGGCACTGACCCGGAGCCTGACAGGGCGCCGGAGTCGATCACGGTCGACGATTCTCTCGCGAACCCCGCCTCGCACTGACCGACCCTGTTCGCCGACGCGATGGCCCGCTGCCTTCTTCGGGCCCGCCGGCCGTCGGCTGTGAGGGTTCATTACCGCAAGCTGACAGGTGGGTGTGGGCCTCCGATGCCGTGATAAGCCCCCTTATCGCGGCACTCAACGATGAGAGTTCCGGCTGAAGATGCGATGTCGTGGTCCAGCCAGTCGTCGCGATGTCCGTCCAGGGTCGAGTAGCTCGCGTCGCGGCTGCGGAGTGCATCGGCGCCGTCACCCGCCCTCCTCGGTCGGTAGCGGAGACGTCCAGTTCTGGCTGGACTCGGTCGTGAAGGTACTACGGTGCTACTTGCTGGCCGGTGACCTCGGTGACCTCGGTGAGCTCGACATGTGGGCGGTACAAGGGCGGGTCGGGAGCGTCACCGAGGCACGAGACGCGGTGACGCAGCAGCGGACCCACCGCGACTAAGGTCCCTACGGGTGGGTCGCCGAACTTGAGCAGGTCCTCGCCAGTAACGCCGAGCGCCTCCGCGAATCTATCTTCCTAATCTTGTCGCAGGCGGTGGCACCCCAGCCGCTTCAGCCACCAGGCGGGCTCAAGCCGCCAGACGACGTCTTAGCCGCGCGGCCGCGCGAGGCGCGAGGCGCGAGGCGCGAGGCGCGAGGCGCGAGATCAGCTGGCCGCTGTCGCTTCCCTACTCACCGGCTCCGACCGGCTACGGCGCCACCAGGCCCCGCCGAACGTTCAATACCTTCTATCCGGGGTGGCGGTGCGCGGCGTCTGCGGGGCGACGGTGAACGCTGGCACCCATCGCGGGAAGTACCACGCCTACCGCTGCCGCGCCGCCCTCGGGCATGTGGCCCGCCGCGGCGACGATGCCGACGACTATGTGTCCGAGATCGTCACCGGCCGCCTGGCCCAGCCCGACGCCGCAGTCTTGCTCGAGGACGACCGTCGGCATACAACTCGGTCGGCGGCAGGCGGCTTCTCTAGTATCGCCCGCCAGCCAACCGTGGGCCGGTGAGGTGGTTGCCCCGTCGATGTGGCCACGCGGGGCGTTTCCTCCGCCCTGGCGAGCTGCTAATGGGTCAGAAGGCTGACAGTCTGCTGCTGATTGGCCTGCCGGTTAACACGGAACGTCCGCCCCCACGAGGGGTTGCGGAAGTTTTGGCAGGTCACGTAGACCGTGACATTCTCGCCACCCGCCGGCACCTGGAACAAGTCCACCTGGTAGTTGAGGCCATTGATTGTGGCGTCTCGGGCCTCGCCGTTCGCGGCCTGGAAGCGCGCCCTAGAGGCAAGGTAACTCGTCGATGGAAGCGCTGGTGGCCAGGTGGCGCAACTAATCTGGCCCGATATCCGGACGTGGTTCGGCACGTTGGCCTCGGCCGATGGGGCCAGCGCGAGCGACAGGCCCAGCGCGAGCACCGCTCCTGCGACAACCGAGGAGCGTTTGAGGGACGGCATGAGATGACCTCCGATAACGAAGGCAACGCCCCCCGCGGCGCCGCTGGACGTAAAGCACGTGTGTGGTCCTGCACTATGGCGCTGCAAATGGCACTGGAGGTCGGGTGCCACCCGGATGGACTAATCAAATCACCGCAACGACACGCTAGGTAGTTAGGCAAGCAACTCGACGCAGAGCTGCTGGGCGTGAAGCAGTGGGCCGCCGAGAACGGTTACGGCCGCTGCGTCGCGCGGCTGGTCGATGTTGGGGCGCGTCGGCTGGCTCGCGACGGCTGGTAGCGGTCCATTAGCCAGCGGTGCACCGGCTCGCGAGAGCAGGGGCATGGTGGCAGTCGTGCCGGAGTACCATTTAAAGGGCTCTTCGATCTTGAGTGGGCACGGCCGGTGTGGCCGTTCGGCGTCAGCGTCGTGAGGGCCCGGGGCCGCCTGATTCTCGCTCTGTTGCGGAGCAGCGGGAGGAGGCCACGGGCCGTGGAGAACGGTACGACGGCG
>NZ_JBVPVA010001162.1:0-4983 GCF_055612215.1 Actinomycetospora sp.
GAACCCCACCCCGAACAGCCGGGAGAGGCGCCATGACCACCACCGAGAGACCCGCGGCCGACATCGTGTTCGACCACGTGACCAAGCGATACCCGGGCCAGGAGGTGCCCGCCCTCGACGATCTGACGATGACCGTCCCCGCCGGCGAGACCTGCTGCCTGGTCGGCCCCTCGGGCGGGGGCAAGACGACCGCGATGAAGCTGGTGAACCGGCTCATCGACTTCGAGTCCGGCGACATCACGATCGGCGGGCAGAGCATCCGCTCGGTCGACGTCACGACGCTGCGTCGCGACATCGGCTACGTGATCCAGCAGGTCGGGCTGTTCCCGCACATGACGATCGCCGGGAACATCGGCGTGATCCCGGGGCTGCTCGGCTGGTCGCGCGACCGGATCCGGACGCGGACCGAGGAGCTCCTCGATCTCGTCCGGCTCGACCGCAGCTTCGCCACCCGCTACCCCGCCCAGCTCTCCGGCGGTCAGCAGCAGCGCGTCGGGCTGGCGCGGGCGCTCGCGGTCGACCCGCCGGTGATGCTCATGGACGAGCCGTTCGGCGCGCTCGACCCCATCACCCGCACCGAGATCCAGGACGAGTTCCTCAACCTGCACAGCGAGATCTCCAAGACGGTCATCTTCGTCACCCACGACATCGACGAGGCGATCAAGATGGGGGACCGCATCGCCGTGCTGCGCCAGGGCGGGATCCTCGCCCAGTACGGCACCGCGGACGAGCTGCTCGCGAACCCCGCCGACGAGTACGTCGCCGACTTCGTGGGCGCCGACCGTGGGCTCAAGCGGCTCTCGCTGCGCCGCATGCGCGAGGTCGTGCCGGGTGGGACCAACGGGTCCGGGCCGGTCTCCGCGGACGCCCCGTCGGTCGACGCCGAGGCCACCCTGCGCATCGGGCTCTCGACGCTGTTCGCCTCGGGGGCGCCGGCCGTGCAGGTCACCGACGGCGGTCGGCTGCTGGGCACCGTCACCCTCGACCAGCTGCAGGACGCCGTCGTGCGGAGCCCGTCGTGATCGGGGCACCCACGCAGGTCATCCCGATCTTCGAGGGCCCGCAGTGCTCGCCGGACCAGACCTTCTGCTGGGACTGGTTCACCACGAACTGGCCGACCATCCTCGGCCCCAGCCTCGTCCAGCACGTCTACATCACGCTGATCGCGGTCGTCATCGGGCTGGTCATCTCGCTGGCCGCGGCGCTGGTCGCGTTCTCGCGGAACTGGTTCGCGAGCGGGTTCCTGGCGTTCTCGACCTTCCTCTACACGGTGCCCTCGCTCGCGTTCTTCCTCGCGTTCGTGCCGATCACGGGGCTCTCGCTGACCACGATCGAGATCGGGCTGACGAGCTACACGCTGCTGCTGCTCTTCCGCAACACCCTGACCGGTCTGCGGACCGTGCCGAGCGGTGCGGTCGAGGCCGCCGAGGGCATGGGCCTCACCCCGAACCAGATCCTCTTCCGGATCCGCCTCCCGCTCGCCCTGCCCTCGATCATGGCGGGCGTCCGGGTCTCCGTCGTCACCGTGATCTCGCTGGCGACGGTTGCCGCGTCGGTGGCGCCGCTCGGGCTCGGCAAGCCGATCTTCGACGCGATCCACACCGTGTTCTCGACGGAGCTGATCTCGGCCGGGGTCCTGACGATCCTGGTCGCTCTCGTCGCCGACGTGCTCGTCGTGGGCCTGCAACGTCTCGTCACCCCGTGGACCCGTGCCAGGAGGACGTCGTGAGCGCGTACTTCTCGTTCTTCGGCGACAACGCCGCCCTGCTCCTCGAGCTCACGCTCGGGCACATCCTGCTCGCGGTGCTGGCCCTGGTCGTCGCGGTCGTGCTCGCGGTCCCGCTCGGGGCCTGGATCGGGCACCTGCACCGCTTCTCGTTCCTCGTCGTGAACGTCGGGAACGTGCTGCGCTCGCTCCCGACGCTCGCGATCATCGCCATCGGGATCGCGCTCTACGGCTTCGGCGTCATCAACATCACCGTCGCGCTGGTGATCCTCGGCTTCCCCCTGGTCCTCACCAACACCTTCACCGCCGTCGAAGGGGTGGACCCGGGCACCGTCGAGGCGGCCCGCGGGATGGGGATGACCGGCTGGCAGATCCTCAGCCGCGTCGAGCTGCCCTCGGCGATCCCGCTGATCTCCAGCGGTATCCGCACCTCGTGGGTCTACATCGTCGCCACCGCGTACCTCGCGACGTTCGCCGGCAGCCAGGGCACCCTCGGCGACATCATCAGCAACGTCGAGGGCTACAACCTCTCGGGCGTGCTCGCCGCCGCGACGATCTCGATCCTGCTCGCGTTCCTGGGCGACGCGCTCCTCGGCCTCGCCGAGCGCGCCCTCACGCCGACCGGGCTGCAGCTGCTCGCGCAGCGCACGCCCGCGACGGCGACCGAGCCCATCCCGGCCGCCGCGTGAGGCCGCCCCGACGGTCGGCCGTCGCCACGGCCGGCTCCACCCGACACCGCCCGACCACGGCGGCACCGCCAGATGAAGGAGAGTCCATGCCCACCACGACCACCGGCGGCCGCCGGGCGCGGAGGCTGTCGCTCGTCGGCAGCGTCGGCCTCGCCGCGGCGACCGCCATGCTGCTCGCCGCCTGCGGCGGCGGAGGCTCGTCGAGCGCCCCGCCCCCGTCGAGCTCCGCCCCGGCCGCCGCCGACCAGGTCCCGGCCGACGCGGTGCCGGTGACCGCGCAGACCGGCCAGGTCCAGCTGCCCCCCGGCAAGCCGGGCGCCGGCAAGCCCGTCGTCATCCTCGGCGACAAGAACTTCCCCGAGGAGTACGTGCTCGGCCAGCTCTACGCCCAGGCGCTGCAGGCCAAGGGCTACACCGTGCAGCTCAAGCCGAACATCGGTGGCTCGGAGCTGATCGACACCGCGTTCGCGTCGAACCAGATCAACATCTACCCGGAGTACCTGGGCGAGATCGTCACGAGCGTCGCCAAGCAGCCCGCTCCGCCGTCGGCCTCCGCGACCTACAACGCCGCGAAGCAGTTCGAGGAGTCCCAGCGGCAGGGGACGGTGCTGCTCCAGACGCCGTTCCAGGACACCGACACGGTCGTCGTCCCGACGGCGTACGCCCAGCAGCACCAGCTGGCCGCGGTCCCCGACCTCAACAAGGTCGGTCCCGGCGGGCAGGGCGTCACCCTGGCCGGCCAGATCGAGTTCAAGACCCGCGCGACCGGCCTGGTCGGCATGCAGCAGCAGTACGGCCTGACGAACGTCGGCTTCCTGTCGACCCCGGCCGGCTCGCAGTACCAGGCGCTCGACCAGGGCGCGGCGCAGGCGGCCGACGCGTTCAGCACCGATTACCAGCTGCTGACCAACAAGTACACCGCGCTGAGCGACCCGAAGGGCATCTTCGGGTTCCAGTACGTGGCGCCGGTGGTCAAGCAGTCCGTCGTGCAGGCCGAGGGCCCCGAGTTCTCCCAGACCCTGAACTGGGTGAGCTCGCTGCTCTCGACGAAGGCCATCCAGGCCCTGAACCAGCAGGTCCAGGGCAACGGGGCCGACCCGGCCGCGGTGTCGGCCCAGTTCCTCCAGGCGAACGGGGTCAACAAGTAGGTCCGTGCACGACGACGGCCCGGGTCCCCGGGGGTGGGGCCCGGGCCGTTCGTCGTTCCGCGTCCTTGATCAGGGGCACAGGGCGCAGGTTCCGTGGTCGCTGGACGTGCCTGGTGTGCCCCTCGGCGGGGTGGGCTGGGTGGGCCGGGTCGGCTGCCTCGCGTATGGCCCCTCTTCTTGATCAGGGGCACTGGGCGCAGGTTCTGCGGTCGCTGGACGTGCCTGGTGTGCCCCTCGACGGCGTGGGCTGGGTCGGCTGCCTCGCGCATGGCCCCTCTTCATGATCAGGGGCACTGGGCGCAGGTTCTGCGGCCGCCGAAGCTGCCGGGTGTGCCCGTCGAGGTCAGCGGTCGTCGGCGCGGTGGCTGCCGACGGCGGTGCGGGGCTTCGGTGCGGGCGGCTCGGCCCGGTGCGAGGTCGGGGCGGGGGAGCGGTCGGAGCCGGCGAGGAGGTCGGCCACGGTCCGGCGGGCCAGACGCCCGGTCGGCAGCCCGACCTCGTCCCGGCTGGCGGGAGTGGGTCCCGACGCCGGGTTCCTCGGCCCGGGCACGGACCACCCAGCTGCGGTCTCGGCGGGCGGGGGCGTCGGCCGTCCCGACGGCGATGTGCGGGGCGTCGCGTGCTTCGAGGGCCGGATCGTGCCGTTCGACGGCCCCGGCGGGGTGGCGGAGGACGCCGAGCCGGAACCCGACGCCGAGCCGCCGCGGCGGCGACGGCCCTGCCCGGAACCCGGGCCCTGCGGCTGCGGGGCCGGGGCCGGCTCGACGAACGGCGCGGCCGGGCCGGTCAGCTCGGCGATCTGCGGGGCGCCGGGGCGGACCGCCGTCACCACCGGGCTGATCCTGGCCTGGCGCGCCAGGGTGCGGACCTCGCCGAACTGGTCGGGCGTGGCGACCGTGACGACGGTGCCGCCGGCACCCGCGCGGGCCGTGCGGCCGGAACGGTGCAGGTAGGCCTTGTGCTCGGCCGGCGGGTCGACGTGCACGACGAGGGCGACGTCGTCGACGTGGATGCCACGGGCGGCGATGTCGGTCGCGCACAGCACCCGGATCTCGCCGGTGCTGAACGCCTCGAGGTTGCGCTCGCGGGCGTTCTGGCTCAGGTTGCCGTGCAGGTCGACGGCCGGGACCCCGGCGGCGGTGAGCTGCTTGGCCAGCTTCTTGGCCTGGTGCTTGGTGCGGGTGAACAGCACGCTGCGGCCCAGCCCGGAGGCGAGCTCGCGGACCACCTCGGGCTTGTCGGCCGCCTGCACCTGGAAGACGTGGTGGGTCATGGTCGACACCGGCGCCACGGCCGGGTCGACCGAGTGCGTCGTGGGGCTGGACAGGTAGCGCTTGACGAGGACGTCGACGCCGTTGTCCAGGGTGGCGGAGAAGAGCATCCGCTGGCCGACCTTGGGGGTGCGGTCGAGCAGCCGCTT
>NZ_JBVPVA010001172.1:0-6975 GCF_055612215.1 Actinomycetospora sp.
CCTACGACTACCTGTGCGAGTCCTCGCAGATGGACCTCGCCGACCTCGAGAACAACGTCCGCGACGGCATCCACCTCGCGGCGCTCGCGAGCTCGTGGACCGCGGTCGTCCAGGGACTCGGGGGGATGCGCACGCACAACGGCCGGCTGACGTTCTCGCCGCGGCTGCCCTCCGCGGTCTCCGGCCTGCGGTTCCGGTTGCTCTGGCGGGGCCGCTCGGTCCACGTCGAGGTCGGGCACGGGGAGGCGACCTACGCGCTCGAGGAGGTTCCCGAGCACCACTCCGGGCCCGCGGGGATGGCCCCGACGTCGACCGAGGAGCTCGACCTGCGCCACCACGACGAGGAGTTCACCCTCGCCGTGGGGTCACCGCAGACCTTCGAGATCCCGTCCGTGCCGACCCGCGGGCCCATCGAGCAGCCGCCCGGACGGGCCCCGCTGTTCCGGCGCATGCACCAGTAGGCCGGGGCGAGCGGAGCGACGGGGAACGTGGCCGGGGCGAGCGGAGCGACGGGGGACGCGGTCCTGAGCCGTGCCGGGCTCCGGCGTGGCGACCCCGGCTTCCGCCGGATCTCGGTCGGGCTGTTCTTCGCCGGGTTCACGACGTTCGCGCTGCTCTACGCGACCCAACCGCTGCTGCCGGCGCTGGTCGAGGTCTTCGCGGTCTCCCCGGGCACGGCGTCGCTGTCGGTGTCGGTGACTACCGGCGGGCTCGCGGTCGCGGTCATCCCCGCCTCCGCGCTCTCCGAGCGGTGGGGCCGTCGGCCGGTGATGCTGTGGTCCCTGCTCGGGGCGGTCGTCTTCGGGCTCGCGGCGGCGGTGGCCCCGTCGTTCGGGCTGCTGCTGGTGCTGCGGGGTCTCGAGGGGCTCGCGCTCGCGGGCCTGCCCGCCGTCGGGATGGCCTACCTCGCCGACGAGATCGACACCGACCACCTCGGCGGGGCCATGGGGCTCTACATCGCCGGGAACTCGGTCGGCGGGTTCGGCGGGCGTGTCGTGGTCAGCGCGATCGGCGACCTCACCGGGTCCTGGCGCGCCGCGCTCGGCGGGATCGCCGTCGTCTCCGGGGTCTGCCTGCTGGCCTTCTGGCTGGTCCTGCCGCGGTCCCGGCGCTTCGCCCCGTCGCCGGTCGCCGCCCGGGAGCTGGCCCGGGAGGCCGCGGCACACCTGCGCGACCCGGTCCTGCGCCGCCTCTTCGCGATCGGGCTGCTGCTCATGGGCACGTTCGTCTGCGCCTACAACTACGTCGCCTTCCGGCTGCTCGGGCCACCCTTCTCGCTGCCCGACCTCGTCGTCGGCTTCGTCTTCGTCCTCTACGCGGTCGGCACGGTCACCTCGACCGCGGCCGGCCGGCTCTCGGGGCGGTGGGGGACGCGCACGACGGTGCTGGTGGCGAGCGGGGTCGCGGCGGTCGGTGCGCTCGCGATGCTGGCGCCGGTGCTCGCGCTCGTCATCGGCGGGCTGGCCCTGCTCACCGTCGGGTTCTTCGCCGGGCACGCGGTCGCGTCGGCAGCCGTCGGGCACCGGGCCACGGAGGGCCGGGCGGTGGCGTCGGGGATCTACCTGTTCAGCTACTACGTGGGTTCGTCGGTCGGCGGGACGCTCGGCGGTGTCGTGTTCGGGGTGGCCGGCTGGTCGGCGACCGTGGGGTTCCTGGTCGCGCTGCTCGCCGTGACCACGGTGGTCGCCGCCGGCCTGCGGCTCCCCGGTTCCGGGCGAAGGGCCCCGTCGGTCGGATAGTCCGGCGACGGGCACCCTTCGCCGCGACCCCGGCCCGGACCGGTGGGGCAGACTCGCGGACATGGACGGCACAGCGCTCGTTCCCGACGACCTCGACGAGGCGCGCGCCGGCGACGACGCGGCGTTCCACCGCCTGGTCGCGCCGCTGCGCCGGGAGCTGCACGCGCACTGCTACCGGATGCTCGGTTCGGTCCACGACGCCGACGACGCCCTGCAGGACGCGCTGCTGCGGGCGTGGCGGGGGATCGCGGGGTTCGAGGGCCGCAGCTCGGTGCGCTCGTGGCTGTACACGGTCGCGACGCGGACCTGTCTCGACCTCGTCGCGGCCCGCGGCCGGCGTGCGCTCCCGATGGATCTGGGCCCCGCGGCGTCGGAGCCGGTCCTCGACGACGCACCGGTCACCGACGTCGCCTGGCTCACGCCCTACCCGGACACCGCGCTCGCCGTCGTGGAACGGGAGTCGGTCGAGCTCGCCTTCGTCGCGGCCCTGCAGCACCTGCCGGGCAACCAGCGCGCTGCTCTGCTGCTCTTCGAGGTGCTGGGCTACCCCGCCGCGGAGATCGCGTCGATGATGGCGACCTCGACGGCGTCGGTGAACTCCGCGCTGCAACGCGCCCGCCGGCTCGTCGCCGACCGGGTCCCGCCGGTCTCCCAGCAGCGCACCCTCGCCCGGCTCGACGACGCCCGGCTCCGCGCGCTCGTCGAGGGCTACGCGCGGGCGCTCGAGCGCCGGGACGCGGCGGCCCTCGTCGAGCTCCTGACCGAGGACGTCACGTGGTCCATGCCGCCGCTGCCGAGCTGGTACACCGGGCGCGACGACGTCATGGGCTTCGCCCGGGCCGTCCCGCTCGGTGACTGCGGGTCCTGGCGGGCGGTCCCGACGAGCGCCAACGGCCAGCCCGCCGTCGCGCTCTACCTCGACGGGCCCGCGACCACGGGCCAATCCGGGCCGGGGTGCCACCGCGCCTGGTCGTTCACGGTGCTGACGGTGAGGGACCGGGCGATCGCGTCGCTCACGTCGTTCCTCGGCCCCGAGGTCTTCCGTGCTCACGGACTGCCGACCGTCCTCGCCTGAGGAACCACCCGTCGTGCCCTCGCGAACGCCCACCGAAGATCCGAGACTGGTGGGCGGCACGGGAGGGCGGGACATGGGCGAGGGGTCCGACGACGAGGCGGCGCCGCGGGTCGGCACGCACCTGGCCAGCATGATGACGCTCTCGGAGGTGGGCATCGACTTCGACCGGGCCAACGCCGCGCGGATCTACGACTTCTTCCTGGGCGGCGCCCACAACTTCGCCAGCGACCGGGCGCAGGCCGCGAAGATCGTCGCCGCGAACCCCGACATGCCGCGGGTCTGCCGCCTCAACCGCGACTACCTCGGGCGGGTGGTGCGCTGGTGCCTCGCGCAGGGCGTCGACCAGTTCCTCGACCTCGGCTCCGGCGTGCCCACCGTCGGGAACGTCCACGAGATCGCCCTGCGGCAGCGGCCCGGGGCGCGGGTGGCCTACGTCGACTTCGAACCCGTCGCGGTGCACCACGCGCGGCAGATCACCGCGGAGCTCGACGGGGTCTCGGTCACCCAGGGCGACCTGCGCCAGCCGGAGGTGGTCCTGAACGACCCCGGGGTCGCCGGGCACCTCGACTTCGACCGCCCCGTCGCGGTCCTGGCCGTCGCGGTCCTGCACTTCATCGACGACGACCTGCCCGCGATCTTCCGCCGGTACCGGGACGCGCTGTGCCCGGGCAGCGTCCTCGCGCTGAACCACGGCAGCGCCGACCACGACGACCCGGTGCTCGCCGAGAGCGTCCGCGCCACCGAGCGCGGGTACCGCGGCAGCGCCACCCCGGTGGTGCTCCGCGACCGCGCGCAGATCCGGGCGCTGCTGGACGGCTTCGAGCTGGTGCCGCCCGGCCTGGTCGACCCCGTCGACTGGCCGGTGCCGAACCCCGACGCCGACCCGATCGGCGCCTACGCCGCCGTCGGGCGCGTGCCCGACCGGGAGTGAGCGCCGACGCCGAGTCCCCGGACGTCAGCTGGACCTCGGCGGTCGGCGGGCTGTTCTCCCTGCGGGTGGCCGGGATCCTCGTCCGGGGCGGTCGCGTCCTGCTGGCCCACACCGACGGCCAGGACCACTGGTACCTGCCGGGCGGGCGCGTGAAGCTCGGTGAGCCCGTCGCCGTGGCGCTGCGGCGGGAGCTGGACGAGGAGCTCGGGCTCACGGTGACGGAGGTGCGGGTCCGGATCGTCGCGGAGAACTTCTTCGTCGCGCCGGACGGGGTGGCCGTGCACGAGCTGGGGTTCTACGCCGAGTGTGCCGCGGACGGTCTGCCCGACGAGACCGAGTTCGTCGGGGCGGAGGGGCCGGGCACGGTGTTCCGGTGGTTCACGGCGGCCGAGCTCGCCGACCTCGACGCCCGGCCGCGCCCGGTGTGCGACCTGCTCCTCGCCCTGCCCGAGCACTGCGTGCACCTGCGGATCGGACCGGGTGTGGCGTCCTGACCGGAGACGCCGTCCTCCCCGTGGACGAGGACGCGGGCACGTCGCCGTGGCGTCGACCGGCTCGTCAGAGGGTCACCTCGGTGCCGACCCCGTCGCGTTCCGCGGCGGCGAGGACCACCGACGCAGCGGCGGCGTCCTGGACGGCGACCCCGACCGACTTGAAGACCGTGACCTGTTCCGGTCCGTCACGACCCGCCCGGCGACCCGCGACGAGCTCACCGATCTCGACCACCCGTTCGGGGTCGAGCTCGCCCGCGCTCCCCAGCTCGGCGAGGTCGTTCGAACCGATCGGGAAGGGCTGCAGCGACGTGTCCCGGTGCTCGACGACGACGAGGGCCTCGCGCAGCAGCGCCGCGTCGACCTCCCGCCCGTGCGCGATGTACCCGACCGACGCGATGTGCGTCCCGGGCCGGACGTCCCCGCGACGCAGGATCGGCTCGACGGTGCTCGTCGCCGCGCAGACGACATCGGCCTCCTCGACTGCCTCGACGATCGTCGTGCTACGCACCTGGAGACCCTCACGGGCGAGGTCCGCGGCGAGCCTCTCCGCCTTGACCGGGTCCCGGCCGCCGACACACACCTCGGCGAAGGGGTGGACCAGGCACGCGTACCGGGCGTGCTCCCGAGCCTGTGGTCCGGTACCGAGCACGGCGAGCACGCGGGAGTCCCGCCGCGCGAGATGGCGGATGGACAGCGCGGAACAGGCCGCTGTGCGCGCCGCCGTGAGGTGATCGCCGTCCACCAGGGCGAGGATGCGGCCGGTGAGGGGGTCGAAGACGGCGATCGTGGCTTGGTGGACGGGTAGCCCGGCGACGTCGTTGTCGAGGTAGACCGTGAGCAGCTTGGCGGCCAGCACACCGAGGGTCGGGCTGTACGCGGGCATCGTGGCGAGCAGTCCCGCACCGGGGACCCGTGCCGCGATACGGGGCGGAAGAGACGCCCGACCCTCGGAGAGATCAGCCATGGCGTGCCCGACCGCCTCCACGAGCTCGTCGGGGACGAGCAGGCTCCGCACCGCCCTGCGGTCGAGAACTCGCATCCGCTGATGCTCGGGTGGGCCTCACAGAGGGTCAAGCGCGGCCTGCCGCCTGATGTACCAACGACGGACGTCAGCCACGACGGCCAGGAGTTCGGTGGAGTGATGAGGTCGTTCACGGTCCTACCCGCGCGGTGAGGCCTCGTCAGCCACGGGCGATGTCGGCGAACCGGCTGTAGTGCAGCTGGTGCGCCACCGTGATCGTCGCGGTGGGTCCGTTGCGGTGCTTGGCCAGGATGAGGTCGGCCTCGCCGGCGCGGGGGTCGTCGCGCTCGAACGCGTCGGGACGGCTGATGAGCATGACCATGTCGGCGTCCTGCTCCAGCGATCCGGACTCGCGCAGGTCGGAGAGCATCGGCTTCTTGTCGGTGCGCTGCTCCGGACCACGGTTGAGCTGGCTGATCGCGACCAGCGGGACCTCGAGCTCCTTGGCCAACAGCTTGAGCTGACGCGAGAACTCCGAGACCTCCTGCTGGCGGGACTCGACCTTCTTCCCCGACGTCATCAGCTGCATGTAGTCGAGGATGATCAGCTTCAGGTCGTGGCGCTGCTTGAGCCGCCGCGCCTTGGCCCGGATCTCCATGATCGTCATGTTGGGCGAGTCGTCGATGAACATCGGCGCCTCGGAGATCTCGCTCATCCGGCGGGCGAGGCGCGTCCAGTCGTCGTCGGTCATCGTGCCGGCGCGCATGTCGGCCAGGCGGATCTTCGCCTCGGCCGACAGCATGCGCATGACGATCTCGGTGCGGCTCATCTCGAGCGAGAACACGCAGCTGGTCAGGCCATGTTTTATGCTCGCCGAGCGAGCAAAATCCAAACCGAGGGTCGACTTCCCGATCCCGGGCCTGGCCGCCACGATCACCATCTGCCCGGCGTGCAGGCCGTTGGTCACCTCGTCGAGGTCGGCGAACCCCGTGGGCACCCCGAACGAGACCCCGCCGCGCGAGGCGATGGCGTCGATCTCGTCCATCGTCGGCTGGAGGACGTCCTCGAGCGCGACGTAGTCCTCGGTCACCCGCCGGTCGGTGACCTCGTAGACGGCGGCCTGGGCGCGGTCGACGATGTCGTCGGTGTCCGCGCCCTCGCCGCCGTGGTAGCCCAGCTGCACGATCCGGGTGCCGGCCTCGACGAGGCGCCGCAGGATCGCGCGGTCGGCCACGATCTCGGCGTAGTAGGCCGCGTTGGCCGCCGTGGGCACGGCGGCGATCAGCGTGTGCAGGTAGGGCGCGCCGCCGATGCGGAGGAGCTCCCCACGGCGCTCGAGCTCCGCCGACACCGTCACCGGGTCGGCCGGTTCCCCACGGCCGTAGAGGTCGAGCACGCACTCGTACACCGTCTGGTGCGCCGGCCGGTAGAAGTCGTCGGGCTTGAGCACCTCGACGGTGTCGGCGATGGCGTCCTTGCTCAGCAGGATCGCCCCGAGCACGGACTGTTCGGCGGGGATGTCCTGCGGCGGCTGCCGGTCGAACTCCGGGCGCGCCCCCTCGGACCCCGTGGACCGGGGCTTCCGGTCGAAGCCCCCGTCCCGGCCGCCCGCCCCACGCTCGTCGAGCACCGCCACGGACCTGCTCCTCCCTGATCGACGCCGGGCGAGGGGGACGGTCTGGTTCCGCCCCGACGACGTCCGGCGCGCCCCTTCTACCGCGAGGCACCGACACCGTCGCCGCGGGCCGGACAGGCCCCGGGGCGACGTGCCGGAC
>NZ_JBVPVA010001178.1:0-1421 GCF_055612215.1 Actinomycetospora sp.
GCAGCAGGTTCGCGAGCAGGTCGGGCCGCACGATCGCGAGCACCAGGGCGAGCGCGGTGAGCGCGACGACCGAGACCTCGTTCGTGACCGTCTGCCCGCGCGCGGTGGTGGTGCGCACGACGTTGCGGGCCACGAGCGTGGACATCCCGACGAGCAGGCCGGCGGCGGGCACCATCGCCGTCGCCGCCGTCGCAACGACCACCACGCCGACGAACCACGACGGGAACACCTGCCCCGCGATGGTCAGCAGCGCGCCGTTGCTGTTCGTGCTGGGCGGCAGCGCCGTGAACGCGACGAAGCCGATGATCATCGGCAGCACCAGGCAGACCGAGTAGATCGGCAGGTAGGCGTAGTTGCGCCGGACCGCACGCTCCGACCCGGCGGAGAGCAGCGCGGGCCAGGAGTGCGGCAACGTCATGAACAGCACGCCGAGGGTGGACGCCACCGTCGAGGAGATGAAGTAGCCGGCGTCGTACTGGCCCGCGTGGATCGTGAGCATGCGCGGGGCGTCGGCGAGGACGCGCTCGAAGGTCGGCCCGATCCCGCCGTTGACCGCCGCGGGCACGACGGCCACGAGCACGATCAGGACCACGAGCATGAGCGCGTCCTTGAGGTACGACGTGCTCGCCACGCCACGGATCCCGGCCCAGAGGACGAAGGCGACCACCAGCACGAAGGCCACGACCATGCTGGCCGTGCCGGACGCCTTCTGCCCCGTCGCGAGCTGCACCGCGAGCCCGAGCCCGGTGATCTGCAGCTGCAGGTAGGGCAGCAGGAAGACCACGCCCAGGACGGCGACGAGCACCCCGAACCCCCGCGAGCCGAAGTGGTCGGCGAGGAAGTCGGCCTGCGTGACGTGCCCGCGCTCCCGGGCGCGCCGCCACAGCACCGGCCCGAGGAAGTACAGGCCGATGTAGGCCAGCGGGATGTAGGGCAGCGCGTACAGCGCGGCGGCGCCGCCGGCGAAGGCCAGGCCGGCCATTGCCAGGAAGGTGAAGGTCGTGAACACCTCCCCGGCCTGGAGGAACCACATGGTGAGCGCGCCGAAGCTGCGGCCGCCGACGGCCCAGTCCGAGACGTCGGCGATGGCCCCGCGCCGGCCGAGGAACCCGACCGCGGCGATCAGCACGATGCCGACGAACGTGACGACGAGGGTGGCGGTCACCGGTCCTCCCCCGCCCCGCGCTCCTGCCGGCTCCGGCCCAGCTCGAGGACGGCGAGCGTCGGGGTGATGAGCAGGACCAGCACCCCCATCCACACCATGATCGACGGCAGGCCGAACCACAGCTGCGGGCGGTTGACGAAGCCGAGCAGCGGGGCGGTCAGCAGACCGACGGTGATCAGGCCCAGCACGACGTAGCAGGCGAGCGTCACGGGACGTGGTCGGCGCATACCTCACTGTGAGGTGAGCGTCAGGCCGA
>NZ_JBVPVA010001187.1:0-3199 GCF_055612215.1 Actinomycetospora sp.
GTCAACGCCTTCGAGCCCGGTCACCTGCCGCGCTCGGCGCTCGTGGAGTTCGCCCGCGTGGTGCACCGCGGCGGCCACATCGTCCTCACCGTCGGCGAGGAGCGCCGCGCCGAGATCGAGCGGCACCTGGCCCAGCTCGCCCGCCGCGACGTCGTGCGGGTCACCCGGACCTCCGAGGCGACGCTGCACCCGTCGACCGGGGCGTGCCACGTCGTCGCCGTCCTCGAGGTGGTGGAGGCCGCCCAGCCGTCCGGGCCGCGGTGGTGAGCGCTCGGTAGCGTGGGCGGTATGCCGGGAACTCCTTCGGTCGTGGTGCTCGACTACGGCTCGGGCAACCTGCGCTCCGCCGAGCGCGCCCTCGAGCGCGCGGGCGCGAAGGTCGAGGTGACCGCCGACCCGCGCGCGGCCCAGGAGGCCGACGGCCTGGTGGTGCCCGGCGTCGGCGCCTTCGCCGCGTGCGCCGCGGGCCTGCGCGCGGTGGGCGGCGAGCGGATCCTCGAGCAGCGGCTCGCCGGCGGGCGGCCGGTGCTCGGCATCTGCGTCGGGATGCAGGTCCTCTTCGAGCGCGGCGTGGAGTTCGGCGAGGAGGCCGAGGGCGCGGGCCAGTGGCCCGGCACCGTCGAGAAGCTGCAGGCCGACGTGCTGCCGCACATGGGCTGGAACACGGTCCGGGCCCCCGCCGACTCCGTCCTGTTCGCGGGCATGGAGGAGGACGAGCGCTTCTACTTCGTCCACTCCTTCGCCGCGAAGCGCTGGGAGGTCGAGGCCGTCGACCCGTTCCTGCCCGCGAAGCTCACCTACGCCCACCACGGCGAGGACTTCGTCGCGGCGGTGGAGGACGGCCCGCTCGCGGCCACGCAGTTCCACCCGGAGAAGTCCGGCGAGGCCGGCCGGCGCCTCCTCGTCAACTGGCTCGAGAGTCTCTAGGACTTTCTCGGGGACGGCTGTCGAAGGCCGCGACGCTCGTTCGACGCGCTGGTGACGGCCGGCGACCAGCCCGGCCCCGAGGCCCCGGGAGGGACCCGATGCGCTACATGATGATCATGCAGGCCCCGGAGACGATGGCCGTCGGCGGACCCGACGCCCCGCCCCCGGAGGCGATGTTCGACGCGATGAACCGCTTCAACACCGAGCTCGTCGAGGCCGGGGTGCTGCTCGCGGCCGAGGGACTCGCGCCGTCCTCCGAGGGATTCGTGCTGACGTACGAGGGCGAGACCCCGACCGTCACCGACGGGCCCTTCGCCGAGGCGCGCGAGCTGGTCGCGGGCTTCTGGATCCTCGACGTCGCGACGCGCACCGAGGCCGAGCAGTGGGCCCGCCGCTGCCCGATCGGCCCCGGCGTCCGCCTCGAGGTGCGGCGGATTCCCGACATGCGCGAGTTCGAGGGCATCGCGCCCGCCGAGTTCCTCGACGCGGAGGCCGCGCTGCGGGCCCGCGTCGCCGAGCGCGCCGGTCGCTACGAGCAGTCCGGCTCCTGAGAGGGTGGGCGACATGGCGCGGTACATGCTGGTGCTGAAGTACGACGAGGCCGTCGCGATGGCCACCCCGCCCGACCCGGCCGTCTTCGAGGAGATGGGCCGCTTCAACACCGCGATGGTCGACGCCGGGGTGCTGCTCGCCGGCGAGGGGCTGGCGCCGAGCGCGCAGGGCGCCGTCGTGACGTTCCCCGAGGGCGACGGCGACGAGCCCACCGTCAGTGACGGTCCGTTCTCGGAGGCCCGCGAGCTCATCGGCGGGTTCTGGATCCTCAAGGTCGAGTCCCTCGACGAGGCGGTGTCGTGGGCGCGCCGGGCCCCGTTCCGGACCGGGGAGCGCATCGAGGTCCGGCGGGTCACCGAGGCCGAGGACTTCGAGGGCATCGCCCCCGAGGGCGTCCTGGAGCAGGAGGCGGAACTGCGGGAGCGCGCCGAGCAGCAGCACGGCGGCTGAGGCACGCGAGCGGAGCGACGGGGGAGGACCGGGTGGCCGACGCCTACACCGTCCTCGACGCGGTCTGGCGCGCGGAGTCCGCGCGGATCGTGGCCGGCGTCGCGCGCGTGGTGCGCGACGTCGGCCGGGCCGAGGAGCTCGCGCACGACGCCCTCGTCGCCGCCCTCGAGCAGTGGCCCGCGCAGGGCGTGCCGGAGAACCCGGGGGCGTGGCTCGCGTCGACCGCCCGGCGCCGGGCGATCGACCTGATCCGCCGTGAGCAGACGTTCGCGCGCAAGGCGGAGCAGGTGGGGCACATGGCGGGCACGGTGGCGAGCCCCGACACCGCGGAGGTGGTGGCCGACCCGGTCCGCGCGGTCGGCGACGACGTCCTCGCGCTGCTGTTCGCGACGTGCCACCCGCTGCTCGCGCGGGAGTCGCGGGTGGCGCTGACGCTGCGCCTGTTCGGCGGCCTGACCACCGACGAGATCGCGCGGGCGCTGCTGGTGTCCTCGACGACCGTCGGGCAGCGGATCTCCCGAGCGAAGAAGCGGCTCTCGACGGCGGGGGTGGACCTGGAGATCCCGGCGGGGGAGGAGCTCGCGGGCCGGCTCGGGGCGGTCCTCGAGGTGGTCTACCTGGTCTTCAACGAGGGCTACGCCGCGACGACGGGGGCCGACTGGATGCGCGCCGACCTCTGTGACGAGGCGATGCGCCTGGGTCGGCGGCTCGTCGCCCTGCTGCCCGACCGCCCGGAGGTCCACGGGCTGCTCGCGCTGATGGAGCTGCAGGCCTCGCGGCTGCGGGCGCGGGTCGGACCCGGTGGCGAGCCGGTGCTGCTCGCCGACCAGGACCGCGGTCGCTGGGACCACCTGCTGATCCGCCGCGGGCTGGCCGGGCTGGCGCGCGCGGAGGAACTGGCGGGCGGCGGTCGTCGGGACCCCTACACGCTGCAGGCGGGGATCGCGGCCGGCCACGCGCGGGCCGGGTCGGTCGAGGACACCGACTGGGCCGGGATGGCGGCGCTCTACGCCGAGCTCGCGGTCGTGATGCCGTCGCCGGTCGTGGAGCTGAACCGCGCGGTCGTCGTCGGGAAGGCGCAGGGCCCGGCCGCGGCGCTCGCGGTGGTCGACGCGCTGCGCGACGAGCCCGCCCTCGCGCGCTACCACCTGCTCCCGGCCGTGCGGGCCGACCTGCTCACGCAGCTGGGACGCCGGGACGAGGCCGCGGCCGAGCTGGAGCGGGCCGCGGAGCTCGCGTCCAACGAGGCCGAGCGCGCGCTGCTGCGCCG
>NZ_JBVPVA010000028.1:0-3318 GCF_055612215.1 Actinomycetospora sp.
CCGGATCCGTCGAGGGGTCCGTCGGGACGACTCCGGGGTCCCCGGTGGCCCGGGACCGCCCCGCGGCTCCCGGAGCCCCCGACGCGTCCGCCCCCGACGCAGCGACCATGCCCGACCTGCCCTCTCCCGCCGTCACGTGGATGTGTGGCGCGGGCCCCGGCGGGACCGGCGCCGTACCCGGGCGCACGGGGGCGCGACGCCGGGCCGGTCCCGGAGGACCGATCCCGACGCCGCGACGCACCGAGGCGCCCGCGAGCTAGAGGGCGTCCGCCCCGCGCTCGCCGGTGCGCACGCGCACCACGGTCTCGACGGGGGTCACCCAGACCTTGCCGTCACCGATCTTGCCGGTGCGGGCGGTCTCGGTGATCGCGTCGAGCACCTTCTCCGCGGTCGGGTCGTCGGTGACGACCTCGATGCGGACCTTGGGGACGAAGTCCACGGAGTACTCGGCCCCGCGGTAGACCTCGGTGTGGCCCTTCTGGCGGCCGTAGCCCTGGACCTCACTCACGGTCATGCCGAGGACGCCGAGCTGCTCGAGCGCCCCCTTCACGTCCTCCAGCACGAACGGCTTGATGATCGCGGTCACCATCTTCATCGCGGAGCACCCTCCCTCGGGGTCGCAGGCATCGAGGTTCCGGCAGCCCCCGCGCCCAGGAGCGAGGAGTTGCCTCCCCCGCTCAGGCCCGAGTAGTCATACCCCGACTCCGCGTGCTGGGACTCGTCGATACCCCCCGCTTCGTCCTCGTCGCTGACCCGGAACCCGATCGTGTGCTTGATCAGCAGCGCAATGATGCACGTGACCACGAACGAGTAGATGAGCACGGAGAACGCGGCCACGGCCTGCTTGCCCAGCTGGTCGAAGCCGCCACCGTAGAACAGGCCGTCGGCGCTCGAGGAGTTCAGCGACGTCGTGCCGAAGAACCCGATGAGCAGGGTGCCCACCAGACCGCCGACGAGGTGGACCGCGACGACGTCGAGCGAGTCGTCGAAGCCGAGCCGGAACTTGATCGACACGCAGAGGGCGCAGACGGCCCCGGCGATGAGACCGATCGCGAGGGCGCCGACCGGGTTGACGTACGCACAGGCCGGGGTGATCGCGACGAGGCCGGCGACGGCACCGGACGCGGCACCGAGCGTGGTCGGCTTGCCGTCACGCAGCTGCTCCACGATGAGCCAGCCGATCGTCGCCGCCGCGGTGGCCACGGTCGTCGTCGTGAAGGCGATCGCGGCGGTCGAGTTGGCGCCCAGGGCCGAGCCGGCGTTGAAGCCGTACCAGCCGAACCACAGGAGGCTCGCGCCGAGCAGCACGAACGGCAGCGAGTGCGGGCGGCCCGGGTCGCGCGGCCAGTTGCGGCGCTTGCCGAGCACGAGCGCGAGCGCGAGGCCCGCGGCACCGGCGTTGATGTGGACCGCGGTCCCACCGGCGAAGTCGAGGGCCTTGAGCGAGTTCGCGATCCAGCCGCCCTTCTCGCCCGCGTAGCCGTCGAACGCGAAGACCCAGTGCGCGACGGGGAAGTAGACGATCGTCGACCAGAGCACGACGAACAGTCCCCAGCTCCAGAACTTGATGCGCTCCGGCACCGCTCCCGAGATCAGCGCGGGGGTGATGACCGCGAACATCAGCTGGAACATCGCGAAGGCGAGCACCGGGATGCCGTCACCGGTGCTGGCACCGACGATCTCCTGCGACCCGCCGGGGAACGAGTTGCCCAGGCCCAGGTACTGGAAGTCGCCGACGAGGCCGCCGAACGCGTCGTTGCCGAACGCGAGCGAGAAACCGTAGAGGCACCACAGCACCCCGACGATCGCGAGGCACATGAAGTTCATCATGAGCATGTTCAGGACGCTCTTCGAGCGGACCATGCCGCCGTAGAAGAAGGCGAGCCCTGGGGTCATGAGCATCACCAGCGCAGCGCTGGCGAGTACCCACGCGGTACTACCGGCATTCAACACGGTCGTTCGTCCCTCCTGCACACCGACTCACGGGCGATCACTGAGGGGGAAGGATGCGCAGGCTGTGTTTCGGGCGCCGTCGGCGTCTGTTTCGCCGCAGTTAACAGCCGCCCAGCCGGTGTGACCATCGCGTCACCGAACCGGACATCGCGGGGTTCGGTGGGCCAGGTCACTCCCGGGGCGTTCACCGTGTGCAACTCCTGCCGACGCCCGATCGCGCAGGGGTCACCCGATCAGCGGCGAGGGGCTGACGGACGCATCATGCCGGATCGGGTGGCGGTCGACGAGGCTGTCTCAGCCTCAGCGCAGGAGCGCGTCGACGAAGGCCTCGGGCTCGAACGGCGCGAGGTCGTCGGGCCCCTCGCCGAGGCCGACGAGCTTGACCGGGACGCCGAGCTCGCGCTGGACCTGGAAGACGATGCCGCCCTTGGCGGTGCCGTCGAGCTTGGTGAGCACGACGCCGGTCACGTCCACGACCTCGCCGAACACGCGGGCCTGGGTCAGGCCGTTCTGGCCGGTGGTGGCGTCGAGGACGAGGAGCACCTCGTCGACCTCGGCCTGCCGCTCGACCACGCGCTTGACCTTGCCGAGCTCGTCCATGAGCCCGGTCTTGGTGTGCAGCCGGCCGGCGGTGTCGAGCAGGACCGCGTCGACCCCGGCCTCGGTGCCCTTCTTGACGGCGTCGAACGCGACGCTCGCCGGGTCCGCGCCCTCGGCCCCGCGCACGGTGCGCGCGCCGGCCCGCTCGCCCCAGGTCTGGAGCTGTTCGGCGGCCGCCGCGCGGAAGGTGTCGGCCGCGCCGAGGACGATCTCGTGACCGCCGCCGACGAGCACCCGCGCGAGCTTGCCGGTCGTCGTCGTCTTGCCGGTGCCGTTGACGCCGACGACGAGCACGACGGCCGGGCGGCCGTCGTGGGCCAGGGCGTGCACCGACCGCTCCAGGCCGGTCCCGAGGGTCTCGACGAGCACCTCGCGCAGCAGATCGCGCACCTCGTCCGAGGTCCGGACCCCGCGGGAGGCGATCCGCTCGCGGAGCTTGCCGACGACCTCCTGGGTGGTCGCGGACCCGAGGTCGGCCATGAGGAGCTGGTCCTCGACCTCCTCCCACGAGTCCTCGTCGAGGTCCCCGGCGCCGAGCAGGCCCAGCAGGCCGGTGCCGAGCGTCGAGCGCGAGCGCCCGAGCCGGCCGCGCAGGCGCTCCAGCCGGCCCTCGGGAGAGGCGATGGGCTCGCTGGGCGCGAGCGGGGCGTCGGTGGCCGCGGGCTCGACGGGGGCGGGCTCCGGCTCCGGCTCGACGGGCGCGGGCTCCGGCTCGACGGGCTCCGGTTCGGTGGCTGGGGGCTCGACGAACGCCGGGGGCTCGAC
>NZ_JBVPVA010000151.1:0-22187 GCF_055612215.1 Actinomycetospora sp.
CGGCGCCAACCGGCCAGCGAGCGTACCAGGCGGCAATCGGTCACTGAGCGAAACTCTGTGGTCCTTTTGGTGTTGATAACCACGCCGAATCCCTGACCCTGCGGTCGGGGAGCGAGGGACCCAAGAAGTTGGGGCGAACCCAGCGGTGTTCCGCAGGAAGCGCCATCGGCGCGAGCCCGACAGCTAACCCCGTAGGCGCCAATTTCCAGCACAACCGAGCCGCTGAGGCGGCATGCGACGTCACAAGGCGACATTCCGGGCCCTCACCGCCGCCACGGCGATCATGGCGATCCTTCCCGCGGCCGCCCAGGCAGTTCCGGCCCCCGCCGACGGCTCGCCGGCCTCCGCGGCGCCCGCAGGCTGGGTGTTTCCGATCTCACCGCGCATCCACGTGCTGCCGCCGAGCGCCTGGACCCAGGATCAGGGCGTGGACATCGGCACGCTCAACAACGCCTGCGGCTCGAAAATGGTCGAGCGTGCGATCACGGCGGGCAAGGTCGTGCAGGAGGGCATCTCCGGCTTCGGCCGCTACGCGCCGGTGATCAAGGTCGCGCATGGGCGCTACGCCGGCCGCTACATCTATTACGGTCACGCCAAGCCCGCGCTCGTGCCCGTAGGGGCGCACGTTCACGCGGGCGAGCCGATCGCCGACGTCGGCTGCGGCCATGTGGGCTACTCGTCGGCTCCGCACCTGGAGATCGGGATAAGCGTCCCCGGCGGCCCGCCGTGCTGCCCCTCCTACCACCAGACCTCACAGCGGATGTACAACATCGTCCGCGCTTTGTATCTCCGGTAGGCGAGAGGCGGGGCCCGGCCCAGAGGCTGGTCGCAAAAGGTGCTCTGGGTCGTCGTTTTTTCGACCAGCCTCAAGACTCACACCACCCGACCCAACCGAGCCGGAGCGCCCTGGCGCACCCTGCCGAGCGCCGCCCGAGCGCCCAGCCCCCGACGGCCCCTACGCCGATGGCCCCGTGATCACGGTCTCGCTTTCCTCCGACGAACCCCGGCCGTCGCTTGAGCCGCCGCGAACCGCGTCCCAGCGCTCGGGATTCCACGAGTAGGCGTACTCGGGCCGATCGCCTGCCTTCCACAGCGAGGTGAGCGACAGCGGGCGGAAGGTGTCCCACATCACCGCCAGCTCGTCGGTGCGCTTGGCGCCCAGCGCCTTCTCGACCGCCCCGGGCTGGGGGCCGTGGGGCAGGCCCGAGGGGTGCAGCGTCACGCACCCCACCTCCACGCCCTTGCGCGCGCGATAGTCGCCCTCGGCGTAGAACATGACCTCCTCGGACTGGATGTTCGAGTGGTGGTAGGGAAGCGGGACCGCCTCGGGATCCCAGTCCAGCAGCCGCGGCGCGAACGTGCACAGCACGAACCCAGGGCCCTGGAAGGTCTGATGCGATGGTGGGGGTAGGTGAAAGCGCCCCGCGCGGGGCTCGAAGTCCATCGCGTTGAAGGCGTAGGGCCACACATAGCCGTCCCACCCGACCACGTCGAAGGGATGGCGATCGAGCACGAACTCCTGAAGGCCGTGGCGCACCCGAACCGTCAGTCGCCACTCCCCCGGCTCATCGTAGGTCTCGAGCTCGGACGGGCCCCTGAAGTCGCGCTGGGAGTACGGGGCGTGCTCGAGCAGCTGGCCGTAGCGGGAGAGGTAGCGCGGGGGCGGGGCGATGTGGGACTCGGCCTCGATGACGTAGCAGCGCAGCGGCTCGGTGCCGGCGGGCAGCCAGCGGTGGGTGACCGCCCGCGGGATGACCACGTAGTCGCCCTCGCGGACCTCCAGCGGCCCGAAGAGGGTCTCGAGGACCCCCGCGCCGGCCTCGACGTACACGCACTCGTCCCCGAGGGCGTTGCGGTAGAGCGGGCTGGTCTCGCCCGCGGCGACGTAGGAGATGCGGACGTCGCCGTTGCCCAGCACGAGGCGCCGGCCGGTGACGACGTCGGCGCGCTTGTACTCCTCGCCCGGGAACAGCGTGTGCAGCGCGAGGTGGCGGGGCAGCAGGGGCGTGTTCTCGGTCGTGGCCTGGTCGGGCAGCTCCCACGGGGTCGCGTCGACGATGGCCGAGGGCACGCCGCGGTGGTAGAGCAGCGACGAGTCCGAGGAGAACCCCTCCTCGCCCATGAGCTCCTCGTAGTAGAGCCCACCCGTGGGGGTGCGGAACTGCGTGTGGCGCTTGGCCGGCACCTCGCCGGCGCGTCGGTAGTACGGCACGGGTCTCCTTCAGCGGGCGGCGCGGTCGCGCTGCTCGGCCTCGTCGTGGTGGGCGTCGTGGCCGTCCACGAAGTCGTCGCGCTCGGCCGCCGGCCGCTCGCGCAGCGCGAGCACCGCGGCCAGCGTCAGCAGACCCAGCACGGTCATGTAGGCGGACACCGACAGGGACGTCCCGGTGACGTCGATCAGCCAGGCGGACAGCAGGGGTGCGAACGCCCCGCCGAGGACCGCCCCGAACGCGTAGGCGAAGGACACGCCGCTGTAGCGGACGGCGGCGGGGAACATCTCCGCGTAGGTGGCCGCCTGCTGGCCGTAGGTCAGCCCGAGCCCGACGCCGAGCCCCACGACCGCGAGCAGCATGAGCGGCAGCGAGGCGGTGTCGA
The DNA here is from genome assembly GCF_055612215.1 of Actinomycetospora sp. NCBI lineage: Bacteria > Bacillati > Actinomycetota > Actinomycetes > Pseudonocardiales > Pseudonocardiaceae > Actinomycetospora > Actinomycetospora sp. The sequence continues at coordinate 2,596 of NZ_JBVPVA010000151.1, forward strand.
GCAGCAGGAAGAAGGGGAACGGCCACACCAGCAGCGCGATCGTGCCGACCAGGTAGGAGCGGCGCCGGCCGACGCGGTCCGACCAGCGCCCCGCGATCATCGTGAACACGCCCCAGGACACCGCCCCGACCATGCCGACGAGCAGCATCGTGGCGCTGGAGACCCCGAGCGTGCGGGTGCCGTAGGACGTGATGAAGGCGATCAGGATGTAGCCGACCGCCGTGTTGGCCACGAACAGGCCGATGGCGACGACGAGCTGACGGCGGTGGTGGCGCAGCAGCTCCCCGAGCGGTGCGGATCGGCGGGCGCGGCGCCGGCGCAGCTCGTCGAAGACCGGGGTCTCGGCGACCCGGGAGCGGATGACGAAGCCGACGGCGATGAGCACGACGCTGACGAGGAAGGGGATGCGCCAGCCCCACGCGAGGAACTGGGCGTCGGTGGTCGTCCCGGCGATCGCGAAGAACACCAGGTTGGCGAGCAGCAGCCCGATCGGTACCCCGAGCTGGGGGAACGAGCCGTACCAGCCGCGGCGCCCGTGCGGGGCGTGCTCCACCGACATCAGGGCGGCCCCGCCCCACTCGCCCCCGGCGGACACGCCCTGCAGCAGGCGCAGCACCACCAGCAGGATCGGCGCGGCGACCCCGATCGTGGCGTAGGTGGGCAGCAGCCCGACGCCGACGGTCGAGACACCCATGAGGAGCAGGGTCACGATCAGGACGCCCTTGCGACCGAACCGGTCACCGAGGTGCCCGGCGAGGATCCCGCCCAACGGGCGCACCACGAAGCTCACGCCGATGGTCGCGAACGAGGCGAGCAGACCGGCGGCGGGCCCGAGCGCGGAGAAGAAGAGCTTCCCGAACACCAGGCTCGCCGCCGAGGCGTAGATGAAGAAGTCGTACCACTCGATGGTCGTGCCGACGAGGCTCGCGCCGAGCACCCGCCGCATCTGGGCCGCGTCGTGGCGGGACGGCTCGTCGGTCGTGGTGCGCATCGTTGCCCCCCGGGGACGTCGGAGTCACGGTGGCCGTCCGGGCCCGGCCGGGTCAAGGTGCGCCCGGAGGAGCGTCTACCAGCGCAGCGGCAGGCTCGTGATCCCGTTGATGAAGTTCGAGGTCAGGCGGCGCGGGGCCCCGTCGAGCTCGACCGGGGGCAGCACCTCGGTGAACGCGGTGAAGAACGCCCGCATCTGCAGGCGCGCGAAGTGGGCGCCGAGGCAGAGGTGCGGGCCCTGGCCGAACGCGAGGTGGTCGTTCGGGGTGCGGTCGACGTCGAAGCGGAACGGGTCGGCGAAGTGGCGCTCGTCGCGGTGCGCGGACACGTGGTAGACGACGACCTTGTCGCCGGCCGCGATCTCCACCCCGCGCAGCGTGGTGTCCCGCGCCGCGGTGCGGCGGAAGGTCAGCACCGGGGGGTGCCACCGCAGCATCTCCTCGAGGGCGCCCGGCACGACCCCGGGGTCCTCGCGCAGGCGCCGGTACTGCTCGGGGTGCTCGACCAGCGCCAGGACCCCGCCGGGCAGGGCGGAGCGCACGGTGTCGTTGCCGGCGATCGTGAGCAGGAAGAAGAACATCTGCAGTTCGGCGTCGTCGAGGGACTCCCCGTCGACCCGGGCCTGCACGAGGGCGGTCATGACGTCGTCGGCCGGGTGCCGGCGCTTGTGCTCGGCCAGCTCGCCCGCGTACGCGAACATCTCGGCGAGCATCGCCGGCGAGCGCGGGTTCACCGGCCGGCCGCGCTCGTCGCGCACGACCTGCGCGTGCTCGGGGTCCTGGTAGCCGATGACGCGGTTGGTCCACTCGAGCAGCAGGTGCCGGTCGGCGGCCGGGACCCCCATGAGCTCGGCGAGGTTGGCGAGCGGGAAGTCGTCGGTCACCTGCCGCGGCAGGTCGGCGGCGCGGTCGCCCGCGACGGTCTGGAGCAGCCCGCGCGCCCGCGCGGCGACGTCGTCGGCGAAGCGGTCGAGGCGGCGGCGCGTGAAGGCGGAGGTGACGAGCCGGCGGAGCCGCTGGTGCCCCGGCGGGTCCATGTTGAGGATCATCCGGCGGACGAACGGCAGGTCCTCGGGCTCGGGATCGCGGATCTGGGTCGCGCCGTGGAACGAGCTGAAGACCTCGGGCGTGCGCAGGACCCGGCGCACGTCGTCGTACCGGGTCACCGCCCAGAACCCGGGGCCCGCGGGCCACTCGCCGACCGCGTGCTCGTCCTGCCACGTCACCGGTGCCTCGTCGCGCAGCCGGCGCAGCGCCGCGTGGGGGACGCCGCGGGCGAACACCGCGGGGTCGAACACGTTCTCCACGACGACGGGCCCGGCCATGCCCGCATCGTCCCGGGCCGTGGCGGAGATCTCCAGAGCCTCCGACTTCTACAGCCCTGTAACGGTTGCGGTGCTCGAGCCGACCACTCTCACACTGCGGCGTCGGGCACGACCGTGCCGTTGCGACGAACGGGTGATGAGGGTGCGGGTTCTCGCCATGTCCTCACGCCGGGTCGCCACGCCGCCTGATGGAGGAGGAACACGTGGGACGTGCTCGACATCGACGCGCGGCGGTCGTCGTCCTGGCCGTGCTGGCGGCCCTGGTCTCGTGGACCGGCGCCGCGCAGGCGGCCGGTCTGGTGTGGCAGTCGGACTTCACCAACAGCGCGTTCAACAACTTCAAGTCCACGCCCTGGAACAACGTCGGGGCGTCCGCGCCGACGCTCGTGACGAGCACCGTGAACCCCCCGGCGAAGGCGGCCCGGTTCACCGTGAACGCCGGGGGGACGCGGTCGGAGATCGAGCCCAACGTCGTCAACTTCACCGAGGGCGCGGACTACTACTTCGGTGACACCTTCACCCTGCCCGCGACCTTCCCGGTGGCCGAGCCCAGCTGGCAGGTCATCACCCAGTGGAAGAACTCCGACACCGGGTCCCCGCCGGTCGAGCTCAAGATCGGCCACGGGAACCTCATCCTCGACGGCGGGTACGGCTACCCGACCGGACCCGCGGGCAGCAAGTACTGGACCCAGACCCTCGCCCCGGCCGCCACCGGGAGCCCGATGAAGGTCGTCCTGCACATCCACTTCTCCTCGAACCCCTCGCTGGGCAGCATCGACGCCTGGGTCGGCGGGACCCAGGTCCTCACCGGCTACCACCCGGCCAGCGGCACGCTCTACCCGACGGCGAAGAAGACGAAGGCCAGCGCCACCCAGGCCAAGGCCCAGAAGGCGGCGCAGGCGAAGACGCCCCAGCCGAAGGACACCCCGAAGGAGCCGGCGGCCTCGACCGACACCGCGGTGACGGCCTCCACGACGTCGTCGCAGTTCTCCTACTGGAAGATGGGGATGTACCGCGACAGCGCGATCGCCTCGAACTCGGTCTACGACATCGAGAGCACGCGGCTGGCGACGACCTTGGTCGACGCCGCCGGCTGACGCGCGCCGGGGCGGCGCCGGTCCGACCGGCGCCGCCCCGGACGTGCCGACCTGCGGCGAGGATTCCCGGCTGCCGGTGTCGATCGGCGGCGGGTGCGTTCGTGGTCAGGGTGAGAGACCGGCGACGGGCCGGTCGCACACCCTCCGGAGGTTCCCGTGACCGCCACCTACACGTTCGACGTCTTCTCCAGCCTCGACGGCTACGGCTCCTACGGGGGCGACGGGGACTGGGGCGGCTACTGGGGCAAACAGGGCCCCGAGCTGCTCAAGCACCGTCTCGCCTCGTTCGCGACCGAGCAGCGGATGGTCTTCGGGGCCACCACGTTCCGGCAGTTCGTGGCGATGCTCGCCGAGAGCACCGAGGATTCCGATGTGCGTGACCCCTGGGTGACCCGGATGCGTTCCATGCCCGCGACGGTGGTGTCGTCGACGCTGGCGGGGCCCCTGGACTGGCCGGACGTGACCGTCCGGGACGGGGACGCCGTCGAGGTCGTCGGGCGGCTCAAGGAGGAGTCCGACGTGCCGTTGCGCTCGCACGGCAGCCTGTCGCTGAACTGGGCCCTGATGGCGGCCGGGCTGGTCGACCGTCTCCAGGTGACCGTCTTCCCCGTGGTCACGGGCCGGAGCGGGACCGACCCGGTCCTCGGCGGTGCGGACGACTTCGACCTCGAGCTGCTCGAGCACCACACGCTCGACGGCGGCATCCAGGAGCTCGTCTACCGGCCCACCCTGCACGTGCCGAGGCACAGGACGCCGTAGAAGTGTCCGGCGCGGTCTGGTGCGATGGGCGGACTCACGACCCTCGACCCCGGAGGTCCTCCCGTGCAGACCCTCGTCGACCTCAACGCGGACGCCGGCGAGAGCCTGGGCCGGTGGAAGCTCGGCCACGACGCCGACCTCATGGCCCACGTGACCTCGGTGAACGTGGCCTGCGGGTTCCACGCCAGCGACCCGGTGACGATGCGGGAGTCGGTGCGGACCGCGGCGCGCACCGGGACCGCGATCGGGGCGCACCCGGGCCTGCCCGACCTGGTGGGCTTCGGGCGGCGGCGGATGGCGCTGCGCCCGGACGAGGCCGCCCAGATCGTGCTCTACCAGGTCGGCGCGCTGCAGGCGACGGCCCGGGCCGAGGGCGCCGAGGTGGTGCACGTCAAGCCGCACGGCGCGCTCTACGGGATGGCCCTGACCGACGACGCGATCACCACCGCGATCACCGAGGCCGTGATGCGCCTCGACCCGGACCTGCGGATCTTCTGGCTGGCCGGGCCGACCGCGGACCTGGCGTCGTCGCTCGGGGCGAGGGTCGTGCGCGAGGGCTTCGCCGACCTCGAGTACGACGACGACGGGCGCATCATCGTCGAGCCCGACCCGCAGGCGAAGGACCCGGAGGCCGTCGCGCAGCAGGCCGTCGACCTGCTCGAGGGCCACGTGACCTCCAACTCCGGGACGCGCCTGGACGTCGAGGTCGACACGATCTGCCTGCACGGCGACCGGCCCAACGCCGTCGACGTCTGTCAGGCCATCGTGCGGCGCTTCGACGAGCTCGGGGTGGAGCGGCGTCCGCCGCGGTGACCGGGGTCGGTCACCTCGGCGGGATCTCGCCGGCGCAGCCCGACCAGGCCTGCCAGCCCTGCTCGGCCCGCACCCGGTCACCGACGAGGATCTGCGCCTCGCGGCTCGCCTGATCGGCCCGCGGGGCGAACGCGCCGCCGCCGTGTGAGGTCCACGTGCGGGGGCTGAGCTGCAGCCCGCCCTGGTAGCCGTTGCCGGTGTCGGCGTGCCAGTCGCCACCGGTCTCGCAGCGCGCGATGCTGTCCCAGGGCTCCATCGGACCGGCGACGGGAAGGGGCACCGCCGGACCACCGGCCGGGAGCAGGAGAGGGGGCGCGGTGACGCCGGGTCCCGTGGGCGCCGGCGCGGGGACCCCGGGCGGGGGCAGCGGCGGAGGGAGCGGTGACACGGCACCGGTCGCGCCGCACGCCCCCGCGATCAGGGCCGCCGCGGCGGCCAGGCGCACGACGGGTCGTCGGGTGGTGCATCTGCGGTCGAGGAAGGCCATGCCGTCCCGGGGGCGGATGTCCGACCGAGCGCGGGATCGTGTCCCCGGCCCCGCCCGTCCCGCTGTCTCGACGAGCGCCCTGTGGGGGACCGGCGGGCGGTGAGGACCCGATCGCCCCGGCGCAACGTGGGGATTGGTTGCCCGGACGCCGGGGCACCGACACGTGAACCTGGCGGTGACCCGCTCGTGAGCTCGGGGTGGCGGTGCCGGGTGGAGGAGGACGGACATGACGGTGGCGGCACGGGTCGCCGGGTTCTGCGAGCGGTACGGACTCGACGTGCCGATCGTCCAGGCACCGATGGCGGGTGCGTGCCCGCCGGAGCTCGCGATCGCGGTCGCCGAGGCCGGCGGCATGGGCGCGGGCGGATTCGTCCTCGACCAGCCGGCCGCGATCCGGGACTGGGTCCGGCGGTTCCGCGAGGGGTCGTCGCGGGCGTTCCAGATGAACCTGTGGATCCCCGACGCGCCCCCGCACGGCGACGGCGGCGAGGCGGCGGCCCGCCGGGTCCTCGAGCGGTTCGGTGCCCCGGGCGAGCCCGGCGGGGCACCGCCGTCGTTCGACGAGCAGTGCGAGGAGCTCCTGGCGGCCGCACCCACGGCCATCTCCTCGATCATGGGTGTGTTCGCGCCGGCGATGGTCGAACGGATCCACGCCGCGGGCATCGCCTGGTTCGCGTGTGCGACGACCCTGGAGGAGGCGCTGGTCGCCGAGCGCGCCGGCGCCGACGCGGTGGTCGCCCAGGGCATCGAGGCGGGCGGGCACCGGGGGACGTTCGAGCCCGACGCGGCCGAGCGGACGGGCGTCGGGCTGCTGGCGCTGGTCCCGCAGCTGGCCGACGCGTTGACGGTCCCGGTGGTGGCCACGGGCGGGATCGCGGACGGCCGCACGGTGGCCGCGGCGCTGGTCCTGGGGGCCAGCGCGGTGCAGGTGGGGACGGCGTACCTGCGCGCACCCGAGGCGGGCATCGCGCAGGGGTGGGCCGACGGCCTCGCGGCGGCGGCCCCGGAGACCTCGGTGCTCACGCGGGCCTACTCGGGGCGGCCGGGCCGGGCCCTGTCGACCCCGTTCGTCGAGGCGTGGTCGGCGTCGGACACGCCTCCGGCCCGGTACCCCGTGCAGCGCCGGCTGGTGGCCCAGTGGCGCCGCGGTCGGGCGGACGCGGAGGGCTCCGGGCCCGGCGTCGACGCGGTGAACCAGTGGGCGGGGCAGTCCGCCCGCCTCGCGCGACCCGAACCCGCGGGGCAGGTCACCGCGCAGCTGTGGGAGGACGCTCGGGCACTGTTGTCCGGGTGAGCCGGCAGCGGTAGGAGCGCGCACCCGGGTGCTGCAGGTGGTCGCCGTGGCGGTGGACGATCTTCCACTCGCCGCCCTCCCGGCGGTGCAGGTACGTGACGCGGAGGGTGTAGTCAGGAACCGGGCCCGGGGGGAAGGAGACGTGCTCGTAGCCCACGGTGTAGGCCAGCGCGTCGTCGACGCCGGCCGCCAGGAGATCGTAGTCCAGGGACCGGCACGGGACGATCTCCGTCACCGCGCGGCGGAACAGCCGCCGCACCTCGTCGCTGCCGGACCGGCAGGCGCCGCCCCCGCCGAACAGGGTCACCGGCTCCCGGTCGGACCAGGACGCCAGCCGGGCGTCGAGATCGCCCTGGTGCCAGGCGAACTCGGTGTCGACCTGGCGTGGCAGAGCCGTCGCGAGGAAGTTGTCGAGGTCGGTCCCGGGTGCCGCCGACGGCCGGGGCCGCGCGTCCGGGGTGCTCGAGGCGGGGGTCGTCCGACGGTCGGAGTGCTCCGGTCCCGGGTCCGCGCCCGCCAGCCGACGGACCAGCGCGCCGGACTCGACGGTCAGGGCGTCGCCGTGCCGGTGCACGAACTTCCACTCGCCGACCTCGCGTCGGAGGACCGTCGTGGCCCGCAGCACGTAGGCGTTCGGCTCGGCGCCGTTGATCGAGGCCGTGACGTGCTCGAGCGCGACGATGTAGGCCAGGTCGCCGCGGGCCTCGGCCGCGACGATCTCGTTGCGATAGGACGTGCAGTCCGAGAACTGCCGTCCGAGGCCCTCGAAGATCGGCTCGAGCTCCGCCCATCCGGCTCCGGAGGTCGCCGCGCCGAACAGCGTCAGCGGCTCGCTGCGCGACCACATCCCCAGCCGGAGCGTCGCGTCCCCCTGGTGCAACGCGGTCTCCGCCTCGGTGATCCGCTCGCTCATCGTCGCGAGGAACTGCTCGGTCTCGGTCACCGACATCACCACCGTGAGTTAGACTCGGAGTCTATTCGAATGGACTTGGAGTATGATTCCCGCTGTGGCGACCGTCAAGAGGCGCGAGTACCGATCGACGATCCGACGCGGCGACGCACCGCAACTGATCTGTGCGGCCGCGGAACGGCTGTTCGCCGCCAAGGGGTACCTCGCGACCTCCATCGCCGAGATCGCCGCGGAGGCCGGGGTGGCCAGGCCCACCGTGTTCACGGCGGTCGGCCCCAAGCCGCTGATCCTCAAGGCCGTGGTCGACCGGGCGATGGCCGGGGACGACGAGCCGCGCCCGGTCGCCGAGCGTCCGTGGTTCACCGAGGCCCTCGACGAGCCGGATCCGGAGCGCTCGATGGACCTCCACACGCGCAACATCTGCTGGATGCTGCGGCGCGTCGTCCCGCTCCTGCGCGCGATGGAGGCGGCCGCCGCGCTCGACGAGGACGCCGCCGCCCTGTGGGCCGACTTCCGGCAGCAGCGTCGTACCGGCACCGCGGGCATCGCCGCGGACCTCGCCGCCAAGGCCACCCTGCGCTGCCCGGAGCAGGTGCTGGCCGACATGCTGTTCGCGGTCCCGCCGGACGCGTACTACCGGCTGGTCCACGAGGAGGGGTGGTCGACCGAGGCGTTCCGGCGCTGGCTCGCGGACCTGCTCACGCGCACCTGTCTGGCCTAGCGGCCTCCGGTCCTCGTCCCTCCGGTGCCGTTCACAGGGCGAAGTCCTCGAGGAACGTGATGTCGTACTCGCCCGAGATCACCGTGGGGTCGTCGAGCAGGCGCCGGTGCAGCGGGATCGTCGTCGGGACGCCCTCGACCCGGTACTCGGCGAGCGCCCGGCGGCCGCGCGCCAGCGCCGCGTCCCGGTCGGGCGCCCACACGCACAGCTTGGCGACCATCGAGTCGTAGAACGGCGGGATGACGTCGCCGGCGGCGAGCGCGGTGTCCACGCGCACCCCGGGCCCACCGGGCAGCTCGAGCGCGGTGACCTCGCCGGGGGAGGGGAGGAAATCGTCGGCCGGGTCCTCGGCGTTGACGCGGAACTCCAGCGCCGCGCCACGGCACACGATCTCGTCCTGCGCCATCGGCAGGGCCTCGCCGTCGGCGACCCGCAGCTGCAGGGCCACGAGGTCGAGGCCGGTCACGAGCTCGGTGATCGGGTGCTCGACCTGGATCCGGGTGTTCATCTCGATGAAGAAGAACTCCCCCGACGGCGGGTCGAGCAGGAACTCCACGGTCCCCGCGCCGACGTAGCCGGTCTCGCGGGCCAGCGCCACGGCCGCGTCGCACATGGCCGTCCGCACGTCGGGATCCAGGCCGGGCGCGGGCGCCTCCTCGAGCACCTTCTGGCGACGGCGCTGCATCGAGCAGTCCCGCTCGAAGCAGTGCACGACGCCGCCGTGGGTGTCGGCCAGCACCTGGACCTCGATGTGCTTGGGGTGCTGGAGGGCCCGCTCGAGGTAGACCACGTCGGAGCCGAAGGCCGAGGCCGCCTCGCGCTGCGCCTCCACCACCACACGGCGCAGCTCCTCGTCCGACGACGCCGGGCGGATGCCGCGGCCACCGCCCCCGGCGGCGGCCTTGACCAGGACCGGGTAGCCGATCCGGCCCGCGGCCGCGACGGCGTCCTCGGCATCGGCGAGCTCGTCGCTGCCGGGCACCACCGGCACCCCGGCCCGTGACGCGACGGCGCGGGCGGCGGCCTTGTCGCCCATGCGCTCGATGACGCCGGCCGGGGGACCGACCCACACCAGACCGGCGTCGGTGACGGCCCGTGCGAAGGCGGCCCGCTCGGAGAGGAACCCGTATCCGGGGTGCACCGCGTCGGCCCCGGACGACCGGGCCGCCGCCAGGACGGCGTCGGGATCCAGGTAGCTCTTCGTCGCCGAGGACTTCCCGATGTGCACGGCGTGGTCGGCGTGCCGTACGTGGGCGGCGTCCGCGTCGGCGTCGGAGTAGACCGCGACCGAGCGCAGCCCGAGCTCCCGGCACGCGCGCACGATGCGCAGCGCGATCTCGCCGCGGTTGGCGACGAGGACCGTCGAGAGGCTCACGTGTCCAGTTCCAGCAGGTCCTGGCCGATCGTCACCTCGTCCTCGTTGTCCACCAGCCACTTCGAGACGGTGCCGGAGACGTCGGCCTTCACCTCCCGGTAGGTCTTCATCACCTCGATGAGCCCGACCGTGTCGCCCTCGGCCACCGAGGCGCCGTCGGCGACGTAGGGCTCGGCGTCCGGGGTGGGCCGGCGGTAGAAGACCCCGGGGGTGCGGGCGGAGATCACGTGACTGGCCACTGGGGTCCTCCTGGTCGGTCGCTGCGGTGACGGGATCAGGCGAGGGAGCTGCGGACGCGGTCGAGCTGCGCGGCCCGGTCGTGACGGATGCGCAGCGCCTCGTCGAGGTCGACGGGCACGAAGCGGGTGTGGTCGCCGGTCTTGGTCTGGGCGAGGCGGTCGCGGTCGACGCTGACGACCGTGCCGAGGGTGGCGTACCCGCCGCCGGTCACCGCGTCCTGCAGCAGCACGATCGGCTCGACGCCGCCGGGCACCTGCACCGAGCCGACGGGGTAGCCGCAGTCGGTGACGTTGGCCGGGTCGCTCCCGGCTCCGAACGGCTGCTCGCGGGGCACGAACTCGAGCTCGGCGCCGCGGTAGCGGTAGCCGACGCGGTTGGCGTCCGGGGTGACCTTCCACGCCGTGGAGGTGAACCGGTCGAGCGAGTCGGGGGTCAGCCGGTAGCTGTGCAGCCCGACCATCAGGCGCAGCTCGGCCGTCGTCGGGTGCACCGGGATGTCGGCGTCGTCGACGCGGCGCCCGGCCCGGGGGTCGACGGCGTCCTGCCCGAGCGCCAGCTCGTCGCCGTCGGCGAGCGCCCGGCCCTCGAAGCCCCCGATCCCGACGAGCGTGTACGTCGACCGGCTGCCGTAGTAGGTGGGGACGTCGATGCCGCCGGCCACGGCGACGTAGGGCCGGGCGCCGGCGGCGAGCTGCCCGAAGGCGAGCGTCTGCCCGGCGCGCACGGCCAGCGACTCCCACGTCGGGACCGCCTCGCCGTCGAGCGTCACCGGGATGTCGGCGCCGGTGACGGCGACGACGGAGTCGGCGGTGAACTCCAGCGTCGGCCCGAGGTAGACCGCCTCCAGCGCGGCGGCGCCCGGCGCGTTCCCGACCAGGGCGTTCCCGACGTGGTAGGCGTAGGAGTCCAGCGCGCCGGAGGGCGGGAAGCCGATCGCGTAGTGCCCGAGGCGCCCGGTGTCCTGCACGGTGGTCTCGAGGCCGGGGTCGCGCACGATGATGCTCACCGGTCCAGCACCTCCAGCAGGGCGGCGTTGGTGCCGTCGGGGTCGGCGAGCCAGCGGCTCGGGGAGAACTGCACCGGCCGGGTGCGGTAGCGCCACCGCTTCGCCTCGACGACGCCGCGGACCTCGTCGTACTCCTCCCGGTCGATCCGCCGGAAGTTGATCAGGTCGCCGTGGCGGAAGAAGACCGCCGAGTCGTTCTCGGCGAAGTCGGGCTGCTCCTCGGCGCCGTCGAAGATCGGGGCGGGGGCGGAGCCGAAGAGCTGGTAGCCGCCCGCGCCCTTGACGGGGTAGATCACGGCGAAGGCGCCGCCGAAGCCGAAGGCCCGCTCCGGGGTCTCGGTGCGGGGCCGCACGTACTTGGGCACCTCGACCTGGCGCTCGCGGGGCACGAGCTGGAAGCACCACGGCAGCCCGGGCACGAACCCCATCATCGTGACCAGGTACGGCGACCCGGCGAGGGCGTCGATGAAGGACTCTGCGGAGTCGTAGCCGTTGATCCGGGCGCCGTAGTCGAGGTCGGTGCCCGACGGGTCCTGGTGCCGGTCCCGGAAGCGCATGAGGACCTCGTGGGTCCACGGGTCGGCGAACATGATCGGCACGTCGACGATGCGGGTGTCGACCACGAAGTCGGGGTCCGAGGACGCGGCCGACCCGACGTCGGACTCGATGCGCTGCAGCTCGCGGACCAGGTCGCGGGGGTGCACGCGGTCGGGGTCGACGCGGACCATGTAGGACGCGTTGGAGGGGCAGATCTCCTCGACGCCGGGGATGGCCTCCTCACGCAGGCGTCGGGTGATCGCGAGCGAGGCGAAGTGCGCCGGCAGGCTCATCTCCGCGGAGATCTCGACGTAGACGAACTCGTCGCCGCCGAAGTCGTACCGGGTGGCCTCGCCCGTCGTCCCGATCACGTCGGTCATGGCCACACTCTGGCGGCTCGGGGCGCCCGGCGTCCACGCCTTCTCCCGCGGGGCGCGGGCGTGGTGTGCTCGGACCCCGCCCACACCAGGAGGTCCGTCATGCCCCCGCCGACCGACGCCCAGTACTTCGACCTCGGGGATGTGACCCTGGCCTGCGGCGCGACGCTGCGCGGCGCCCGGCTCGCCTACCAGACCTACGGCACGCTCAACGCCGACAAGAGCAACGCGATCATGTACCCCACCTGGTACTCCGGGTGGCACACCGACAACGAGTGGCTGATCGGCCCCGACAAGGCGCTCAACCCCGACGAGTGGTTCGTGATCGTCCCGAACATGCTCGGCAACGGGCTCTCGACCTCGCCGTCGAACGCCCCCGCCCCCTACGACCGCGCGCGGTTCCCGTTGGTGACGTTCGCCGACCAGGTGGAGTGCCAGTACCGCCTGATCACCGAGCACTTCGGGATCACGACGCTGCCGCTGGTCACCGGGTGGTCGATGGGTGCCGGGCAGACCTACCAGTGGGCGGTGGCCCACCCCGAGATGGTGCAGCGCGCGGTGCCCTTCTGCGGGTCGAGCGTGACCGCCCCCCACAACCAGGTCTTCCTCGAGTCGCTGGCGACGGCGCTGACCGCCGACGCGGCGTGGGCCGACGGCGACTACCCGCCCGACCGTCCCCCGGTGAAGGGCCTGCGCGCGTTCGCCCGGATCTACTCGGGCTGGGGCTTCTCGCAGGCGTTCTACTGGCGTGAGGAGTGGCGGACCCTCGGCTTCACCTCCCTCGACGACTTCCTGTACGGGTTCTGGGAGAACTTCTTCCGCGACGGGCGGGACCCGGACAACCTCCTGGCGATGATCCGCACCTGGCACACCGGCGACGTCGGGAACACCCCTGGGTTCGGCGGGGACACCGAGGCGGCGCTGCGCTCGATCCGGTGCCCCCTGCTCGCGATGCCGGCCGAGAAGGACCTGTACTTCCCGCCCGAGGACGAGCAGTGGGCCTCGCAGTTCATCCCCCAGGGCGAGGTGCGGGTGATCCCCGGGGTGTGGGGCCACTTCGCGGGCGGCGGCCAGAACCCCGAGGACATCGCCTTCGTCGACGCGGCGATCGCCGAGGTGCTCGCGGCGCCGGGCTACACCGGCTGACGCGCCGAGGGACCACGCCCGGGACCGGCCCGGGCGTGGTCTCCGCCACCCGCCCCGTCAACGGGCCGTAGAAGTGCGCAGCCCCGCGTCAACGACCCGTCAACGTCGACCCCGCCACGTTCCGCCGAGTCCACGATCGGCGACGGCGCCCGGGTGGTCCGGGCAGCGTCGGACGTGGGGAGTGTCGGTCGTGGAGGACCTGCTGTTCGCGGGCGTGCTGATCGCGGTGTTCGCGGTCCTGCTGCTCACGGTGCGCGGACTGGACCGGTTGTGATCGCGGCGGACGTGGTCGGCGGCCTGCTCTCGCTCGGCCTGCTGATCTACCTGCTGGTCGCCCTCGTGCGCCCGGAGCGGTTCTGATGAGCGCGACGACCGCCGGCCTGGTCCAGCTCGCCGTGCTCCTGCTGGCCCTCGCGGTGGCGTGGCGGCCGCTGGGGGACTGGATGGCCCTCGTCTTCACCGACGCCCGCCACTGGCGGGTCGAGCGCGGGATCTACCGCCTCGTCCGCGTCGACCCCGACTCCGAGCAGCGCTGGACCACCTACGCGGTGGCGGTGCTCGCGTTCTCGTTCGTCGGCGTCGTGCTGCTCTACCTGCTGCAGCGCCTGCAGGCGGTGCTCGGCGCCGACCTCGGGCGGGGCGCCGTCCCGCCCGCGGTCGCGTTCAACACCGCGGTCTCGTTCGTGACCAACACGAACTGGCAGTCCTACGTGCCCGAGACGACCATGGGCCACTTCGTGGCGATGGCCGGGCTCACCGTGCAGAACTTCCTGTCCGCGGCGGTCGGTCTGGCGATCGCGGTCGCCGTCGTGCGCGGCTTCGTGCGGTCCGGCTCGGACCGGCTCGGCAACGCCTGGGTCGACATCACCCGCGGCTGCGTGCGGATCCTGCTGCCCCTCGCGGCGGTCGGCGCGATCGTCCTCGTCGCGCTCGGCACCGTCATGAGCCTGAAGGCGGGCATCGCGGTCACCGGGCCCGACGGGAAGGCGTCGACGATCGCGCTCGCGCCGGTCGCCTCCCAGGAGTCGATCAAGGAGCTGGGCACGAACGGCGGCGGCATCCTCAACGCCAACTCGGCGCACCCGTTCGAGAACCCGACCGGTCTCACCGACTTCCTCGAGATCTTCTTCCTGCTGCTCGTCCCGGTGGCCCTGACGCGCACGTTCGGGCGCATGGTCGGGTCGGTGCGGCAGGGCGTCACGCTGCTCGGCGTGATGGCCTCGCTGTGGGGTCTGATGCTCGCGGTCATCTGGGTCGCGGAGGCGCACCCGACGGGCCCGGCCGCGGTCGCGGCCGGCGCGAACCTCGAGGGCAAGGAGGTGCGCTTCGGTATCCCGTCCTCGGCGCTGTTCGCGGACTCGACGACAGGGACCTCCACCGGGGCGGTCAACTCGCTGCACGACAGCTTCTCCGCGTTCGGCGGGGGCGGCGCGCTGCTCAACATGCTGTTCAGCGAGATGACGCCGGGCGGGGTCGGCACCGGGCTCTACTCGATCCTCGTGATCGCGGTGGTCGCCGTCTTCCTCGCCGGCCTCATGGTCGGGCGGACCCCGGAGTACCTGGGCAAGAAGATCGGGCGCCGGGAGGTGACCTGCGCGGCCGTCGTCGTGCTCGCCATGCCCGCGCTCGTGCTGCTCGGCACCGGGCTCGCGGTGGCCCTGCCCTCCACCGGCGACGCCCTGGGCAACAGCGGCGCCCACGGCCTCTCCGAGGTCTTCTACGCCTTCGCGTCGGCCACCAACAACAACGGCAGCGCGTTCGGTGGGCTGACCGTGACCGACGGGTTCTTCCAGACGGCCCTGGGCGTGTGCATGCTGCTCGGCCGGTTCGTGCCCATCCTCGCGGTGCTCGCGCTCGCCGGCTCGCTCGGGCGACAGCCCCGCGTCGAGCCCGGCCCCGGGACGCTGGCCACCGGCACACCCCTGTTCACGGTGCTCGTCGCCGGCACGGTCGTGCTGGTCGCGGCGATCACCTTCTTCCCGGCGCTCGCCCTGAGCCCGCTCGCGGAGGGACTGTCATGACGGCCACCACCCACGCGCCCGCGACGACCGAGCAGGTCCACGCCGAGCGCACCGGCCGCGTCGTGGGCGCGGGGGCCTTCCGGCCCTCCCAGCTCTGGGAGTCGCTGCCCGAGGCGCTGCGCAAGCTCGACCCCCGGGTCCAGCTGCGCAACCCGGTCATGTTCGTGGTGTGGATCGGGTCCGTCGTCGTGACCGTCTCGGCGATCGTCGCCCCGAGCGTGTTCGCCTGGCTGGTCGCGGTGTGGCTGTGGTTCACCGTGGTCTTCGCGAACCTCGCGGAGGCCGTGGCCGAGGGCCGCGGCCGCGCCCAGGCCGACGCCCTGCGGCGCACCCGGACCGACACGCCGGCCCGCCGGCTCGTGGACGGCGGTGACGACGAGGAGGAGGTCGCCGCGACGGCGCTGCGGATCGGCGACCGCGTCGTGGTGGCCGCCGGCGAGGTCATCCCCGGCGACGGCGAGATCGTCGAGGGCATCGCGACGGTCGACGAGTCCGCGATCACCGGCGAGTCCGCCCCGGTCGTCCGCGAGTCGGGGGGCGACTTCTCCTCGGTCACCGGCGGCACGACGGTGCTCTCCGACCGGATCGTCGTGCGCATCACGACGAAGCCGGGGGAGTCGTTCGTCGACCGCATGATCGCCCTGGTCGAGGGCGCCCAGCGGCAGAAGACGCCGAACGAGATCGCGCTGACGATCCTGCTCGCGGCGCTGACGATCGTGTTCCTGCTCGCGGTGGTCGCGCTGCAGCCGATGGCCGGCTACTCCGGGCAGCAGCAGTCCCTGGTCGTCCTGGTCGCGCTGCTCGTCTGCCTGATCCCGACGACCATCGGCGCGCTGCTCTCCGCGATCGGCATCGCCGGGATGGACCGCCTCGTGCAGCGCAACGTGCTCGCCACGTCGGGACGCGCGGTGGAGGCCGCGGGCGACGTGTCGACGCTGCTGCTCGACAAGACCGGCACCATCACCTACGGCAACCGGCGCGCGACGCGGCTGCACCCCCTCCGCGGTGTCGACGCGGCCGACCTGGCGAGCGCCGCGCGGCTCTCGAGCCTGGCCGACACCACCCCCGAGGGCCGGTCGGTCGTCGACCTCTGCGCCTCGGAGTTCGGGCTGGAGCCGGACGCCACCGCCGACGAGGCCGTCGCCGAGTTCGTGCCGTTCTCCGCCCAGACCCGCATGTCGGGCATCGACCTGGGCGGGCGCGAGGTCCGCAAGGGCGCGGTCTCCGCGGTGCTGGGGTGGGCCGGCGGGTCCGGCGCCGAGGAGGAGCTGCGCGGCATCGCCTCGGAGGTATCCCAGCGCGGCGGCACCCCGCTCGCCGTGGCCGACCGCGCCGGCGTCCAGGGGATCATCGAGCTCACCGACGTGGTGAAGCCCGGGATCGCCGAGCGCTTCGCCGAGCTGCGCACCATGGGCATCCGCACCGTCATGATCACGGGCGACAACCCGCTGACGGCCCGCGCGATCGCCGAGGAGTCCGGGGTCGACGACTTCCTCGCCGAGGCCACGCCGGAGGACAAGCTCGAGCTGATCCGCCGCGAGCAGTCCGGCGGGCGGCTGGTCGCCATGACCGGGGACGGCACCAACGACGCGCCCGCCCTCGCGCAGGCCGACGTCGGGGTGGCCATGAACTCCGGGACGGCGGCCGCGAAGGAGGCCGGCAACATGGTCGACCTCGACTCGGACCCCACCAAGCTCATCGGGGTGGTCGAGGTGGGCAAGCAGATGCTCATCACCCGCGGGGCCCTCACGACGTTCTCGCTGGCCAACGACCTGGCGAAGTACTTCGCGATCCTGCCCGCGATGTTCCTGGCGATCTACCCGCAGCTCGGGGCCCTGAACGTCATGCACCTCGCCACCCCCCGGAGCGCGATCCTCTCGGCGGTCGTCTTCAACGCCCTGGTGATCGTCGCGCTCATCCCGCTGGCCCTGCGCGGGGTGCGCTTCCGCCCCAGCTCCGCCGACTCGCTGCTGCGCCGCAACCTGCTGGTCTACGGGCTCGGCGGCGTCGTCGTGCCCTTCGTCGGGATCTTCCTCATCGACCTCCTCGTCCGGCTCGTCCCGGGGATCGGGTGACCATGACCGCCACCGTGTCCACGCCCGCGGACCACTCCACCGACCGCGCCGCCGACCGCAGCACCCCGGCGCTGCGCCCATCGATGCTCGGCCGCCAGACGGCTGCCGCGCTGCGCCTGCTGCTCGTGCTGACGGTGCTGCTCGGCGGGCTCTATCCGCTGGGCATCTACGTCGTCTCCCGACTGCCCGGCCTGTCCGGGCCCGCCGAGGGGTCGCTGATCGGCGCCCCCGGGGCCCCCACCGGGTCCTCGCTGATCGGCATCGACCCGACGCCGGCCAACCCCGCCGCCGACCCGTGGTTCCACACCCGCCCGAGCGCGTCGGCCACCGCCGACGACGGCCTCGGCCCGGCCGACCCGTCCACCTCCGGCGGATCCAACAAGGCCATGGACAACGACGACCTCGTCAAGGCCGTCGACGCCCGGCGCTCCGCGATCGCCGCGCGCGAGGGTGTCGCCCCGCAGGCGGTCCCGGCCGACGCGGTCACCGCGTCCGGATCGGGGCTCGACCCGGACATCAGCCCGGCCTACGCGGCGCTGCAGGTCCCGCGGGTGGCCCGGGTGACCGGACTGCCGGTCGAGCGGGTGCGGGCCCTGGTCGAGGCGGCGACCGACGGCCGCTCGCTGGGCGTGTTCGGCGAGCCCGGCGTGGACGTCCCCGACCTCGACGCCGCCCTGCGGGCCGCGGCGCCGGGTATCCGCTGACCGGCGCGGATCGGAGCAGGATGGCGGACATGGACGAGGTCACCGAGCCGCGACGGGGAGAGCTGCGCATCCACCTGGGCGCGGCACCCGGCGTCGGGAAGACCTACGCCATGCTCTGCGAGGCGCACCGCCGCCTCGAGCGCGGGACCGACGTCGTCGTCGGGCTGGTGGAGACCCACGGCCGCGCCCGGACCGCGGGGCTGCTCGAGGGCCTCGAGGTGGTGCCGCGCCGGCGCGTGGCGCACCGCGGCACCGAGCTCACCGAGCTCGACGTCGACGCGGTCCTCGCCCGCGCCCCAGAGGTGGTGCTGGTCGACGAGCTCGCGCACACCAACGCCCCGGGCAGCCGGCACGAGAAGCGGTGGCAGGACGTCGAGGACATCCTCGCGGCCGGGATCGACGTGATCTCGACGGTCAACGTCCAGCACCTGGAGTCCCTCGGCGACGTCGTCGAGCGCATCACCGGCGCCCGGCAGCGCGAGGCGATCCCCGACGCCGTGGTGCGCGCGGCCGACCAGCTCGAGCTCGTCGACATCACCCCGGAGGCCCTGCGCCGGCGGATGGCCCACGGCAACATCTACCGGGCCGACAAGATCGACGCGTCGTTGTCGAACTACTTCCGCACCGGCAACCTCATCGCGCTGCGGGAGCTCGCGCTGCTGTGGGTGGCCGACCAGGTCGACGTCGCCCTGCAGCGCTACCGCACCGAGGCCCACATCGACGAGGTGTGGGAGGCCCGCGAGCGGGTCGTGGTCGCGGTGACCGGGGGACCGGAGAGCGCGACGGTGATGCGCCGGGCGGCCCGGATCGCGCAGCGCGCGAACGCCGCCGACCTGCTCGCCGTGCACGTCCTGCGCGGCGACGGGCTGGGCAGCACGGCCCCGGGCGGCCGCGACACCGTCTCCGGCGCCGAACTGCGCCGGCTGGCCGACAGCGTCGGCGCCTCGTTCCACACCCTGGTCGGCGACGACGTCCCGTCGACGCTGCTCGAGTTCGCCCGCGGCGCCAACGCCACCCAGCTGGTGCTCGGGACCTCGCGGCGCTCGCGGTGGGCCCGGCTGCTCGACCCCGGCATCGGCGCCCGCGCGACGGCGGCCTCGGGCTCCATCGACGTGCACCTGGTGACCCACGACTACGCGGGCAGCGCGGTCCGGGGCGGCGGGCCGGGCAGCAGCCCGGGGGTCCGCCGGGTCCACCTGCCGCGCAGCCGCCGGGTGCTCGGCTGGCCGCTGGCCGTGCTCGCGCCGGTGCTGGCGGCCGCGCTCGGCGTGGTCGGCCGGGACCTGGTGGGCCTGCCCACCGACGTCGCGGTCTTCCTCCTGGCCACGGTGGTTGTGGCCCTGGTCGGCGGCCTCGGGCCCGCGCTGCTCGCCGCCCTGCTCGGCGGGGGACTGCTCAACTACCTGCTCACCCCGCCGCTGTACACGTTCGCGATCGCGTCGCCGGAGAACGTCGTCGCCGTCGTGGCGATGGTGCTCGTGGCCGTGCTGGTCGCGCTCGTGGTCGCGCGCGCCGACCGGCGCGCGGTCCAGGCGGCCCAGGCCCGCACCGAGGCCACGTTGCTGGCCTCCTTCGCGCGGGTCATCCTCACCCGCTCCGACCCGCTGCCCAAGCTCCTCGAGCGGGTCCGGGAGGCGTTCGGGTTCGCCTCGGTGGCGGTCCTCGAACGTGGGCCGTCGGCCACCTGGACGGTGCAGGCCTCGGTGGGGGAGCCGG